>JALFYG010000050.1 GCA_022784805.1 Spirochaetales bacterium | reverse complement strand
CCTTCAAGTCTCCGTTATAGAAGTCACAGCACCTACTTTCAAACCAATCTTTTGGAGTATCAGACCACTCAGGTGTAGTTACCATTCCACCATCAAACTCATACTCTCCTGCCTTTGCCCCTACGTTTGGGTCTCCGTTACAGAATCTATCAGGGAATATCTGGTAACAAGTTGAAGAAGCAACCCACTCCGGAGCCTCAAGGGAAGGAATGAGGGAGAAACGATCAAACTGGGATGGAGTATATCTTCTAACTCCATTCTTACCCACATAGTAGCTGATGTTATCTTTGAAGAATACAAAGAACCATCTGAACTTCTCACCGTCGGATGTGACAGTGACAGTTGCAGAGTACTTGACTCCACCGTTTACTTCACCATCCCTTTCCATTTCCTTCATGAACACTAGGCCCATATCTGTGTCATATTTAATAAAAACAGAATCTGGAGCAGTAGAGAATGCTACAGATAACTTTACTTCTTCTCCCTTCTTTGGAAAGAGAGGAGAGACGAAATCGGAACTTACTATAGAAAATGCTTTAATGTCATTCATAACAATCACCCCGAACTATTCTATAGTCCAGGGTGAATTTTGTCATAGGTTAATCGCATAACCTTACTATTTTATAAGCTTAAAGAAGTTTTCTTCTGTTTCCTTAGGATCGTTTGTGCAGATGAGATCCAACACTACACCCTCTTTCTTATAGAAGTCGATGAGAGGAGCTGTGGATTCATTGTAGACTTCAAGGCGGTGCTTGATGGCTTCCGGCTTATCATCATCTCTCTGAATGAGCTCTTCGCCTGTCTCATCATCAATACCTTCAACTTTAGGAGGGTTGAAAAGAATATGATAAGTGCGTCCTGTACTCTTACACATTCTTCTGCCACTGAGACGCTTGATGATCTCTTCTTCACTGAGGACAAAGTTGATGACGCCATCGACTTTGCTCATCTTTGAGAGAGCCTCTGCCTGAGGGATAGTGCGAGGGAAACCATCAAGAATGTATCCATTCTCGCAGTCACTTCTCTTTAGTCTCTCTTCCACCATCTTGATGGTGACGGAGTCTGGAACAAGACCACCAGAAGCAAGGATAGCCTTAACTTCCTTTCCAAGTTCAGTCTCATTCTTGATATTCTCTCTGAATAAATCTCCAGTAGAGATGTGAGGAACACCCAATGCGTTCTTCGCAACAGCTGCTATTGTGCCCTTTCCTGCTCCCGGAGGGCCAAGAAATACAAGATTCATACTATACCTCTTTAAATTTATTCTAACAAAATCATTTTTTTCGTTAAAGTACATTCATAAGGAAAATCAGAGGCAATTATAACAAAATGTAATGTTTACTTATAATTCTTTGAAATTTTTGGCCCTCTTGAGCTTTATTTCCAATTGAGGACAAAGGGCAGTTGGCACTATAGTATAGCTAAGGAGAACAAGTATGAACAAAATAATTCTTCATGCCGAAGATTTAGACGGATTTCTCACAGAAGAAGACAAGATTAATATCCAAGCTGTACACGCTCTCTACGACAAGAGCCTTGAAGCTTGCTCAAGAATAGACAACGATCAAAATGACAAGAAGGCAAAAGATGACCTTAGTGATTCCGCCGCTGAAATCGGCAATAAGCTCAAGGAGATCTGCTCAAGTAACGATAGAATCCACGTCTACTCTTTTGAGACACCAAGAGAGCAGCATGGTGAAGCAAGTAGAATCATTGCCAAGCTACGTAATCCTGAAACAGGACATGAAGAGTTCTTATATTACATCCAAAGAGCCTATGAATTGATGTTCGCCCACTCTTTTGCAGATAAGAACCTTAACAATAAGAGAGCCATGATTCAGATGACTCCTGTCACTAATCCTGTAAGAAACTACGCTGTCCATAAGATTCCAGACGTGGATGAACTTGCCCACTCAAGCGTAATGTGCGTCATGCTTCGTGGAGCTCTTCTTCCATCAATGATCATCAGTAAGGAGTTCCAGGATTACTCCTCCGATGACACCATCACACCTTTTGCCCTCTTTAAGATCAAGAGAGACGAAAGCAAGAAAGAATATAACATGGACTATGTCTTGGATCTGGATAGATCTTTCTTCACTCTTGAAGACTTGGATGGCAAGGACTTGATCTTTGCTGACCCAATGAACGCAACAGGCGGTTCCTTGGTTACAATCGTCAAGTATTTGAAGGAAAACGGAGTTAAGCCAAGATCCATCAAGTTCATCAACGTAATCTCTGCCCTTAAAGGAGCTTTGAGAATCACAAGAGCTATTCCTGAAGCTGAAGTCTACACACTCTGGATGGATCCTATCCTCAACGAGCAAGCTTACATCCTTCCAGGTCTCGGCGACGCAGGTGACAGACTTAATGGTGTGGACAAGGGTCCAGAGCCAAGAAACATGATCCAGCTTATCGCAGACTATGGCTCAACTATCGTCAATCTATATCGTGACCAGGTAATTGAAATTGAAAAGACTGTACTCAATTAGTATTGTCATTGCCTTGGTCTCCATCCTCTCCATCTCCTGCCAGACAGAGAAAGATTACTCTTCCCTCTCTGAGGCAGAGGGCAAAAAAGGTATAGAGGCTGCAGAAATCTATTCTACCTTCCTCTCTCAAGATGAAGACGAGAGAGTGAGGTGGAATTATGTTTATTCCCTTTATGAAGCTGGAGAGTATGAGACAGCCCTTGTTGAAATAGATAAGGGTATTTCCCTCTATCCTGATAACATTCGTTTTGTTTATCTGAAGTCTCTTGTCTTACGTTCTGTAGAAAGAATTGAAGAAGAGAAAGCCACACTGGAAGTCGCTCGAGATTTAAACCCAGGAAGCATCGAAATTAGAAAGAGACTCTTAGATATCTACGACTCACTTGGTGAAATAGAAAAAGCCAAGGAAGAAGCAAAAGCTATCCTTCTTTATGATAACAAGAACCTAAAGGCAATTGAGTATCTATCAAAAGACAGTGAATTCTATTCTCTTCTATTTGAATCTCTGAAGCCAAAGGAAGAGCAAAAGCAAAGTGAAGAGTCTTCTGATATCAGAGAAGAAGAAATCTCAGGAGAAGAGGAAGAGACTTCCATACCAGAGGAAGAAAACACAGAAACTCTATAAGGCCAAGAAAAAACCCTCGGGAAAACCGAGGATTTTTTGTCTTTTATAAATACTTGGCTGTCTCCATTCTGACCAAGCGGTCACACTCTTCGTTACCAAGAATTCCTGCGTGGCCCTTGACCCATTGCCAGTCCACGTTCATGGCATTATTGAGGGCATCCAGCTCCACCCAATAATCCATATTCTTTACAGGAGCTTTTCCACTGGTGCGCCAGCCATTACGTTTCCAAGAGAATATCCACTGAGTTATTCCATTCTTTACATATTGGCTGTCAGTAAGGATGGTAACGTCATTTTCTCCAATACTTTGGGCATACTTAAGAGCGTTGATGACAGCAGTAAGCTCCATCTTATTATTTGTGGTGTCTTTGTCTCCACCGCTTCTATACTCTTTAATCTCTCCCTTTTCGCTTACAACAAAGGCCCAGCCCCCAGGACCAGGATTACCTGAGCAGCCACCATCTGTATAAATTACAATCATCCTCTGACTCCTGTTTTCTTTATTATATGCCAGCCGAACTGAGTCTTTACAGGCTTTGAGATACTTCCAGTACTCATTCGTCTTACAGCATTCTCAAAGGGTGGAACCATTTGTCCCTCTCCAAACCAACCAAGGTCTCCCCCTTTCTCTTTACTTGGACAAGTGGAGTATTGATGGGCAAGAGATGAGAAGTTCTCTCCATTCTTTACTCTGTTATAGATTTCTTCAGCTTTCTTCTGATCCTTCACAAGGATATGACTAGCCCGGAACTCCATTAGTCTCCCTCCTTAAGAATCATAGATCTATAACTCTTGGCGCAGACTTTATCCTTTGGAATACCAAACTTAGCCAGAAGCTTCTGCAAATGGAATTGGGAATCACTTACGTCTTCTTCAGTGGAATTAAATGGGATGAGAATCTCCATTTCAAGGAAGAAGCCCAAGTCATTGACTTCCAAGAGCTCAATATGAACATCCTCGATATTCCATTCCCAACCATTTTTATACTTTCTGAAGTATGGTTCATATCCAAGATTCTTAAAGAATCCTACAGCCTTGTCATATTCGCCGATAGGAGCTGCGAACTCGAATTCAAGGTTATTCTCCCCATTCTCATTCTGTCCTGTCTGCTTACTGGTAAGCTCCATACTTCCATTATTATCGCGAATGCGGAAAGCCTGATGCTTTTCTCCTGGCCTATGGAAATACTGGTCCCTCTTGGAAACAATATTTCCATTTCCACATACAGCTTCAATCCTTTCTTTTACAATCGCCCAATCATCAACGTAGGCTTTGAGTTCAACTTCTCTCATTTTACTTCCAAGGGAAAATCATATTCTTAAATGATCTTGGACCCAAGGTCTCCTTTTCTTCATATAATATTTCGGACCAATCCATTTCTTTTCTGTTCTTGTCCGGATTCTCTTCTATCCAATCATATTTCTTCATCAAAAGCTTCATCATATCTTGGCCTCCAAGCATGACACCACACCAGCCTGGAAGGAGTCCCATTGTAACCACAGTCAAGACGATATCAACGAGATTGTGAAGCAATAAAAGAATTGTATATCCAATGTTATCACCAGCAATGATGAAACATTTCTTCAGAGTCTTAAAAGGCCCGTCTCCTGGAAGAAGGTTCATTAATGGGAAGTAGTATGGCAATACAAGTAAGAGGAAGACAGAAAGCCAAACCATCATTACTCCAAGAATCGTTCCTATAATATTGTCAAAAGACAAATAGAAAGGAATGACAAGGAAAAACAACATTAAAAGAACCATCAGACAGAGGAAGAAAACCATGGAGTGTCTTATGTTTCTCCCTACTCCCTTCGTATATGGACGCCAAGTTTCACTCTTATAATCTGACCAGTTATAGACAACGGCAGAGGATCCTCCCATAGATAGGGAAAAGAGGAAAAGAATAACTATTGCCGCTGGCAAAAAGAGTCCAAGGTTATCACCAAAGACAACAACAGACCCGATAATCAAGAGGAATAAAATGATATAGATAATATTCTGAAGGATTAATTGAATGAAATTGTCCCAGCCGTCGAAAAATGCTTTTTTGATGTAGAAACCAAACATAAGAAAAGGATAACCAAAAGTAAGCCATGTGACAACTTAGAGTTTACACCTCAAAGTAAAAACACATTACCCTAAAACTTCTCTTTCTTTTTTTAAATTAAGAAATTAACTTACATCAAAATTACTCTACAAACTTATATAGATTGTTCAAAAAATTATGTAAAATAGTTAGAAAATTATATAACTTTCATATTTACAATCATTCAAATCAGTGTTAGATTAAATTCACGGACTTAAATGGTTTCACCAGGTTGCCACAGAAGGGACTGTCCCAGACGTACAGGAGATGTCCTGTATGCGCGTTTAACAAGTAACCCCGATTGAGAACGCTCGTCGGGGTATTTTTATTGGCACTCTTTTCTCTCTTGATATTTCGAAATAAGAAATACGATCAAAGTAAAAACCAAGACTCCAAACAAGGCTCCAAGGCTGTCTATCATAACGTCTCTTACACTCGGTCCACGTCCAGCGACAAACATCTGATGTAATTCATCTGTAGCGGCATATATAGTTGATAAGAGCCAAGAAAGAATCACCATCACTCCCCTCTTCTTGTTTATAGTAAGGTTGGAAGTGTAGAAAGAACCGAATACCATGAAGCCCAAAGCAGCATACTCAGAGAAATGAGCAAGCTTTCTTACTATAAAAGAATGTTTCTCTATCAAAGCCTCTTTTTCACTTTCAGACATATCATCAAAGCCTTTGATGACTATGGAAAGAATAAGCCTGGTTACTCTTGAACTCTTGGAGCCTGATTCATCTCCTGTATCCATTGAGAAAATGAATATGACAGCCATGATCAGAATAGTAAGAATGATGAATGCAATATTTAAAGCCTTTTTCACACATAAAAACTGCCGGTTTTCCCGGCAGTTCCCCCGAATTGAGTCTTATTAGTTATCCCAGCCGATGTTGACTCTGACAGATACTCCGTCCAAACCCTTCTCTCCTGCAACAACACCAAGTTCTTCCCAGAAGTAAGCGACATCAATTGTAGCGATACAAATATTGACGCTTCCACCAAGTGAGAAGAATCCA
>JALFYG010000110.1 GCA_022784805.1 Spirochaetales bacterium | reverse complement strand
TGTTGAGAGCATCGAGAGTTGAGTTCTCAACCATCTTGAGCATGGATGTGAGTACAGCTGACTTACCAGATGCATAGACACCGTCTTCATACTGGTCAGAGTCAACACCGATAGCCCAAACGTTCTTTCCAGCAAGTCTTTCTTCCTTAGCCTGGTTGATTACACCAAGACCACTTCCACCTGCTGCTGCGAAGATGCAGTAGACGCCACTGTCATACATAGACTTAGCAGCTGTCTTTGCAGAAGCTGGATCGCCCCAGTTGTTTACGTAGTAGTCAACGATTTCAGCATTAGGGAATACACTCTTGACACCTTCGATGTAACCAATCTCGAACTTTGTGATTGTTGCGCCTGCGACACCACCGACAAATCCGAACTTAGGATTTGTGATGCCATCAAGCTTAGCCTGTGTAGCTGCTGCAACACCAACGAGATAAGATCCCTGCTCCTCTTCATAGATGTACTGTGTGAGGTTAGCTGTCTGTGGGAGGTAGTCTACGTCGACGATGATGAACTTCTGGTCTGGGTAGAGTGCTGCAACTTCTGTGAGAGCATCGCCCCATGTGAATCCAGTTGTGATGATGAGATCCCAATCTGCTTCAGCTGCGTTCTTGAGGTTTGGAACATAGTCGTCAGATGTCTGAGCTGTGATGTTCTCATAAAGTGTTCCTCTTCCTGCGCCGTTGTCGCCGTAGAATGAAAGGATTCCTCTCCAAGCTGCTGCGTTGAATGACTTATCGTCGATTCCTGTAGCGTCTGTAAGAAGTACTGCTTTAATCTGGTCGTCTGCTGCTGCTCCCTCTGATGCTCCCTGAGCGAAAGCAGAGAATACGCAAAGAACCATAAGAACAATTGCCAATGTTTTCTTCATTTGTTATCTCCTCTCTATGTCTTAGTCGACATAGATAATTAATTTTACGATTGATAAATTAGAAAGTAAAGAAAATACTGTTTTTTCTCACTTCACTCACAGTCAAGAACTTCCTTCTCCATTTCAGAGACCTTGGTCATGACCGTTTCCTTATTTATGAATATATAAGATGGTGTCAGATTATCTGAGAGAGCTGAGAGAGTATAGGAGAAGGCATAAACAGGTATAGTCATCGCCCCTTTCGGCCATTTCTTTTTAATATCTGACGGTATTGTTTCGATGGCTTTTCTTTCGACAAAAGACAGAGATTTTACAAAAATTGGAGATGTTGAGGTTACTGTCCCGATAATACGCTTTGCGCACTTTTGAGGGTTTTCTTTGTTCTCTCCATAAGAAAACGGAAGAGAGATTTTTCCATTGTTGTCTTCGACAATAATCTTGCCTTCACTTTCAATCACTACATAAACACCAAAGGGTTCGTAATCTATAGCCATATAATTAATATGAGCATTGATTTGAAACGAGGCAAGAAAAAACGGGCAAGTTCCCCTGCCCGTTTTCATCCAATCAAAGAGAGAATCAGATAACTGTGATTCTTCCCTGTGGCTCTGCATATTCTTCACCAACGTTTCCGCCGAGGAAGTCGCAGATATAAGTGATGATGACCTGGTTATCCAACATTGTGTTGTCGAGGATGTACTGGTTGTCAGCAAACATTGTGTAACCGTCGCCCATATCCTGAAGCATGTAGTTGTGGCATGCAACTGTATATGTAGCTTCTGGGTCAAGTGGTTCCCACTCGCCGTTCTTCTCAACGTATACGTCCTTAACCTTTCTCTCGCCTTCAACTGCAACAAAGAGTCCCTTGTCGTCCTTCTTGACAGAAGAAGCAACGGATGTGTCGATAGTGAACTTGAGGCCAGATACCTGGAGGAAGCCACCGCTCTCTCCAACTGCCTTTCCATCCTGAGCTGCAATAGCGGATGTGTTTACGACACTGTGCTCGAGAGCATCGAGGATTTCAGCACCTGTAGCATAGCAGGAGCAGAGATAGTTGCCATATGGGTGGACACTGATCATGTTAGCTGTTGTGATGTCGCCCTGCTTGATTGTAGCGCGAATACCACCACCGTTGACAAATGCGATGTCTGTATCTGCAACTGCTCTGTAAGCATCTGCACAGAGGTCACCGATTGCTGTTTCTCTGTTTCTGACAGCTCTTACGCCGTTCTCGTCTACGATGGAGAGTTCGACTGCTGTATGAGCAACAACTGTGTTGACAAGTGATTCATATTCGCTCTTGAGGTTATCGATGAAAGCTGTGACTTCAGCATCTTTTTCTGCTTCAGTAACGAGTTCAGCCTTGATGGAACCATCCTTGCTGATAGTAAGCTTTCCGATTGCGTTGAGCTTTGTTCCTGTCTGTGTGTAGACAACCTTCTTTCCACTCTTGTCAGCAACAAGTTCATATGGAGCTGTTGTGTGTGAGTGACCGTCGATGAGAGCGTCGATACCTGTTGTGTTTGCAATAAGATCAGTAGCTCTGTTTGGTTCGCTTCCCTCTTCAACGCCAAGGTGAGAGATGACGATGACAATGTCAGCACCCTTTGCTCTGACTTCATCAACTACGCTCTGTACTGCTGCATAGAGCTCGTCGCCGCTAGCGAAGTCATAAACAAATTCATCACCTTCCATGAAGTATCTTGGTGTGGACTTTGTGATTGATTCTGGAGTGGAAACACCAATGAATGCAACATCAAGATAGCCATATCTCTCGATTGCATATGGAACTGTTGAACCAAGAAGGTTATTTCCATTTCCTGAATATGTGATAGTTGCGTTCAGGTACTGAGCGTCAGCCTTCTCCAAGAGAGTAGCAAGCACGTCTGTTCCATAATCAAATTCATGGTTACCGAGGACGCAGAAGTCATATCCGACTTCATTCATGATGTCAACCAAATACTCTCCCTTACTGACAGTACCGATTGTGTCGCCCTGGATAGCATCGCCGGCATCAACAAGAACAACAAAGTTGTCTTTCTCCATCTCGGCCTTGTAGGAAGCGAGTCCTGCATAACCGATATTGTTGTCGATGGCGCAATGAACATCGTTTGTGTAAAGGACGACGATGTCTTTCTGTGCTTCAAGTGCTTCTGCTGCACCCTGAGCAAAGAGCATTGTGACACTAATGAAGGCAATTGCCATAACCAGTGCAATTCTCTTGATTCTGTTCATCTATTTCCTCCGAAATATTATTTTCCGAAAACCTTCGGAATCTGTATCAGATATAGAGATTATAGATTAGAAAATCGCTATACGCAATTACAGAGACCACAATAAAATGATTGTATAAATGAAAAGAGAGGCCCGAAGACCCCTCGATAATCTACATTCTGCTCCTGCTTCTGATATTTCCTGGCGGGAATCCTTTGACTTTTCTGAAGACCCTGCAGAAATATGCCTGATCCTGGAAACCAGTCATAGACGCAATTTCACTGATGGAAGCTCCTGTCTCCAATAGTAATTTCGATGCTATCTGAATTCTGAATCTATTAAGATAATCCCAAGGAGAAAGACCAACTTCTTTTCTGAAAATACGTGTCAGATAGTCTTCACTGATATTAACCGATGCCGCAATCTGCCATCTTGATACTGAATGTGTAGCATATTCGTTCAAATATGCTATCGCTCTCTTCACGAGGACAGATGTCAAAGGAGGCAGCAACTCATCTCCTCCAATAAGGGAAACTACTCTTGTAATAAAATCCTCGCTCTCGGTGATGGAGGTGTTCACCATCAATACTTCAGGGAAAGGACTCAACCTTTCTGCGTCATCTTTTGTGAACTTTTCCTTTACCACAAGGACAGGTGTCTTGGAGAACTTACGTTTACGCCTGATAGTTTCGATGGCTGATGGCTCTATCCTCTCCATGATAAAGAGCGCGGCCGTCTTCGATTCATCCAGCTCTGAGAGATCCTTAATCGCCACAATATTTCCAAAGTCTTTTAACTTGTCCAAAGTCTTTGGGAATGGGCCGAAGGAGTAGAATGTGGCTCTTTCATTCTGTAGCAGAGCTCCTTCCACTGTAGTGTTTAACGATGAGCTACTTTCTTTGCTGCCATAGCAAAGGAAAGGCATGACCTTGGTCTCTTTATGGTTTCTTAGTACAGTCAACGCCACATTGGAGGACTTAGATTCATCTTCCGTATTCCAAGCCAATGCGGAGTAGGAAGGAATCTCACCGATTTTCTGCACCACATCGTCAAAGCCCATCCAGGTGACTTTTTCAAAACCATAGGACTTTGGATCAATTTCTTCACTTGATGAAATAAACAGAACTCCCTTGTCTCCACAAGAAGAGGATGGAAGGCCTGAGATAGATGGGAATGGGAATACTATATCAAGCTTCTCCTTTCCAAAACGGAAGGTTCCGCCATGAAGAACCATTATCTTCTCGCAGAGAAGCATTGAAGGATCTTTATCTGAAAGGGCAGAGACATCAAAGACAGTACCGAAGGTCCTTAATACAAGGTTCTTCTCTTCCATGATTATCTCCATATTCAGAGAATCTCCTGCAACCCTTGCTTCTGACGTCAGATAATCCAGAATTTCACACACCTTTCCCATATCTAAGTTAAGTGCAGGAAGAACAGAAGGAGATGTTATGGATATTCCTCTGTCCTCAATTTCCCTCACAAGGAAGGAACAAGGAGTGATTCGCATATCAAGGCTCAACTCGCCCTTGTCTGAAAGGGAGAGCTGAAGTATGTGCTCGGCCTTCGTGGAGAGAGCCAAAAGAATCTCCTCGTCCAAATCCCCGCAGTCTGCCATTGCCCTGATGGCACCCAAAGGCTCCCTCAGGTCCTCAGCAAGTGTTGAATAGAAGAGGGAGGACTGTTTCTCAGCTTCTTCCGCCTTCTGGCTCTTTATGCTGGCTATCTCATAGAGAGATATCGCCTGCAAGGTGGCGGCTGTGCTGTTTCTTATATTCTCCACCATATCGGAAGAACAAGATTCGTTCTTCATTATCATATAACCGACGACAGATGAGTCGTAGAAAAGAGGAAGTACAATGAAAACACCCTTTTCAAATTCTGCATCCAGTTCCTCAGGATAGAGCCTGTTACCGCTGAAAGGCTGACTCTCGTCCCAAATCTTGGAATCAGAGAAACCAGTGACCAGCTTATTCTCACCGTCGATGTCGCTTAAGAATACAAAGGCTTTGGATATGCCTATATCCGGAAGTTTCTTTGACAGGGAGACTCCCATATCATGGAAGCTCAGAGCCTTCAACAAATCTGCGCCCAAGGCATTATAAGCCTTGCTCTTTATGGAGAAAGTGATGTTATTGGAAGCAGAGACCCTTGCAGACTGTTCCATGATGATATCGTGTAACAGATCCATCTCTTCCAGAGACAGTTCCCTCACCCCAAATAGAATGCGAGCCCATTTGATGACGGAGAAAAAGAGCTTCATAGTTCCGCCATGCTTAAGGTATCTCCAGCACATCTCTTCATAGTGACGTCTGTTTTCCATATCAACTAGACGCATGTCCATGAACATATCTTTAAGGATATATATCAAGACTCTGGCAGCTTCCTTATCACTGATGCGATTATTAATCCAAGATTCGTAATCGTCCCAAGTCTTTATAGTCTTTCTGGCATTATCCGCCGATCCAAAAGGATCTGTACACCCGCAGGACCTGCGATATAAAGGAATTGAAGGCAACAGAAGATTAGGGAAAACTCCTTCCTTATCTTTCTCCATATCCTCTATCAGCGAGAATGAAGCCTCCACCATCTCCTTGAATGGCATTCTCACAGTGGTGGATTCAATACTGGATAGATATGCCTCGGGAGAATCATTGAAGCCAGCGGTGGCGACATCATCAGGAACAAGATAGCCTCTCTCTTCAAGATAAATAGTGGCCATTCTATTCATAAGGTCCGATGGACAGACAAGGGCTGTAAAGTCCTTGGCAGGAACCATGCCGTTCTTCTCTACAATCTCCTTGATGGCTGTGTCCCCTTCTCCCCATGCAGTAGGAGAAGATACAAGCTTAGGATTATATTCCAAGGCATTGTCATGAAGAGCATCTTTATATGCCTGGAACCTGTCCTCTGCAGATTCATGATTCTCTGGGCCTCTGAGGAACGCAATCTTCTTTGCTCCATGGCGCTTGATCATGTGTTCAACCATTCTGTATGTACCTGAATAAGCATCGAAGTTAACGGAAGGAACACCCTCCACTTCGATTCCCATAGATACCACCGGCATATCTTTAGATAAGGATTGAACAAAAGATTCAGCTTCTTTCCATGTTGCAGCACCTGCAAGGGTACTGCCCCACACTACGACTCCGTCAATGTTTTCTGGAGTGGCGTACTTATAGATTGAGTTTCTTAGGTATTCATCTGCCTTTTTGTATCCAAGTCTACCGCCTGGGAAGACAAAGATAGAACTGTCTCCAGGTAATAATGATTCCTCATTGATGCACTTCCATACCTGCACCCCTGTCCCTTGATGCAGGTTAGCCAGAATAAATCCAGTTTTCCGTGACATTAAGACCCCCGATACCATTATAATAAACCGAAGTATCATCTCAACGCAAAGTGTTTTAAGCATATACAAAGTTCGGAAAAACTGAAATATCAGCCGGTCTTTTCATATAGACATATTTTGAAGGTGGTGTAATCTTATTAATAATGGCAAACTACGCCAAGGAGCAACAGATATGAAGAACTTTATGGACAAGGACTTCCTGCTTGAAACAGAGACAGCGAAGACCCTATATCACGATTACGCAGAGAAGATGCCTATCTTCGACTATCACTGTCACCTTATTCCTGAGCAGATTGCAAAGAATGTAAGATTCACCACAATCACAGATGCTTGGCTTGGTGGAGACCACTACAAGTGGAGACAGATCAGAACATGTGGCTTCCCAGAGGAGAGAATCACAGGAAGCGCAGACGCTTGGTCAAAGTTCACAGCATGGGCAGAAACAATGGAGAACCTTATCGGCAACCCTCTCTACCATTGGACACACCTGGAACTCCAGAGATATTTTGGAATCTACGATGTCCTCAACAGAAAGAATGCTGAGAAGATCTATGAAGAAGCAAACAAGAAGTTTGCAGAAGACCCAGACCTCACAGTTTGGGGAATCATGAAGAAATTCAACGTCTATGCAGTCGGAACAACAGACGACCCAGCAGACGACCTCAAGTGGCACAAAGTCATCAGAGACGAAGGCAAGTGTCCTGCAAAGGTCATCCCTTCCTACCGCCCAGACAAGGCTTTGAACATCGATAAGCCAGACTTCGCAGCTTACATCGAAAAGCTTGGAAAGAGCGCTAGTTTGGAAATCAAGAGTGCTTCCGACGTTGTAAAGGCACTTGAAAAGAGACTCGATTTCTTCGTTGAAATGGGATGTAAGGCATCTGACCATGCCCTCATGACTTGCCCATGCACATTCTGGAGCGAAGAAGAAGTTGAAAAGGTATTCCAGAAGAAGATGAACGGCGAAGAGCCTACAGCAGTCGAGACAGATGCATACAGAACATTCGTCTTGAGTGCTCTTGCAAGAATGTACAACAAGAAGAACATCGCCATGCAGCTCCACTTCGCTTCCATCAGAGACAACAACAAGGCTATGTATAACAAGCTCGGTCCAGACACAGGCTTCGACGCTTCTTATGATGCAGAGCTTGCAATGGGAGTTTCAAAGTTCATGGGTGCTCTCTCAGAGACAAACGAAATCCCAAAGACAATCTTCTACTCACTCAATCCAAAAGACTACTACTCTCTCGGAACCCTCATGGGATGCTGGCAGGGTGAAGGCATCAAGGGAAAGATCCAGCTTGGTTCAGCTTGGTGGTTCTGTGATCACAGAGATGGCATGGAAGAGCAGCTTAAGGTTCTTGCTAACCTCGGTTCCCTCCCATCATTCATCGGTATGCTTACAGACAGCCGTTCCTTCCTCTCCTACTCAAGACATGAATATTTCAGACGCATACTCTGTAATGTCATCGGAACTTGGGTTGAGAACGGTGAAGTTCCTAATGACATCGAGTGGCTTGGTTCCATCGTTGAAAACATCTCCTTCAATAACGCCAAGCACTACTTCGAAGACTAACCAATCAGCTCCGGATCATCTCCGGGGCTTTTTCTTTGACAAAAATTTTGGGGCACATCATTTAAGACGTGCCCCGAATTTTTAATCAATCTATCAATTAGAGAATATTGATGATGATCTTTACGACGAACAAAAGTGCAACGATATATGTTGGGATGGAAATCTTCTTTGCCTTTCCAGCACATGCCTTGATGATGACATAAGAGAGGATACCGAACATGATACCATCGGAGATGGAGTATGCACAAACCATCATGAGGATACAGAGGAATGCTGGGACACCTTCTGTCGGGTCCTTGAAGTCGATGTCCTTTACTGGGCTCATCATGAAGAATCCTACCAAGATCAATGCAGGAGCAGTAGCTGCTGATGGAATTGACAGGAAGAGTGGAGACAAGAAGAGAGAGAGCAGGAAGAGTCCAGCTGTAACGATAGCTGTGACACCTGTTCGTCCACCTTCGACAACACCAGTTGAGGATTCAACGAATGTTGTGACTGTAGATGTACCGAGCATAGCACCCACTGTTGTTCCAACTGCGTCTGCAAAGAGAGCTTCCTTACAGTTAGGAATAGAACCATCAGCGTTGATCATATCTGCCTTTCCAGCACAACCGATGAGAGTTCCGACTGTATCGAACATATCGACAAAGAGGAATGTGAACATGACGATGAGGAAGTCTGGGAAGTGAGCAAATACCTCTGAGAAGTTGAACTTACAGAATGTAGGTGCAATTGATGGAGGCATTGAAGCGAAGCCAGAGAACTGTGTTACGCCGAATGGAATACCGATGATTGTTGTTACAAGAATACCGATGAGGATTCCGCCCTTTACATTATAAGCTGTAAGGATAGCGGTGATGATCAAACCGATAAGAGCGACTATTGCTGTGTTGCTTGTAATGTTGAGTCCAACGAGAGTAGCGCTGTTGTCTACGATGATTCCAGCATTCTGGAGACCGATGAATGCGATGAAGAGACCGATACCGACACCGATGGCTCTCTTCAGGTTAGCAGGAATAGAGTTGACGATGGCTTCTCTGACATTGAAAGCTGTGAGAAGGAGGAAGATGATACCTTCACAGAAGATTGCTGTAAGAGCAAACTGCCATGAATATCCCATTGTGAGACAGACTGTGTATGCCAGGAAGGCATTAAGTCCCATACCTGGAGCCAATGCAAATGGCAAGTTTGCAACAAGTCCCATTACAAGAGTAGCGATTGCAGAAGAAAGTGCAGTAGCTGTAAAGACAGCGCCGGCATCCATACCGGAAGCACTGAGAATTCCTGGGTTTACTGCAAGGATGTAGGCCATTGCCAGGAAGGTTGTAACACCTGCCATGATTTCAGTCTTAAGATCTGTTCCAGCCTTTTTGAGGGCAGCTTCTTTAAAGGAAACCTTGATCAATTTCATATTTCACACCTCCTGAGTGCTTTAAATACAATTAATTTTAGGAACAGATTTTTGTTTTGCCAACAAAAAAAATGCAACATTTAGCAACATTTTTTAGTTTACTGGTTTAGCATCATCTTTTATTTTACATTATCCCCTTAAAGTGTCTTTTTTAACAGGAATTGAAAATCTTTCTTGACAGACAAATGACTCTTGTTTATGGAAGTCCTCCAATTCTATCAAAAAACATATACTTGAATCTGTTTTTGTTTTCTTCACTTTTTTTGAAAAAAACTAAAGAAAAAACAAGTCTTTGCTATGGAAATCTGGAAAAACCACGCTATCCTTTAAATAGGAGATTTCTAATGGACAAGATAACAGCTAAAGAAGTCATAGACGCATCTATGGGTAGAATCAAGGCGGATATAGTTTTCAGAAATGCAATGGTGGTGGATGTATTCAACTGCCGCTCCTTTAAAAGTGATGTATATGTAAAGAACGGAAGGTTCATCGGATTCGATGGAGAAAGAGAGGCCGAGAAGGAAATCGACGCCAAAGGTAGATACATGGTGCCTGGCTTTATCGACAGCCACTGCCATATCGAGTCATCTCATCTCTCACCCTCAGAATTCTCTGATGCCGTCCTTCCTTCAGGAACAACATCCGTAGTGGCTGACCCCCATGAGATATGTAATGTGGCGGGACTCAACGCTATGGACTATATGCTTAAAAGTGCAGAGAACGCTGTATTGAACATTAATTATATGTTCCCTTCCTGTGTACCAGCCACATTCTTCGAACACTCAGGTGCAGTTCTGGAAGCAAAAGACATAGAGACTGTCATCGATAACCCGAAAATTTTGGGACTGGGAGAGATGATGAACTATCCTGGCGTCGTTTCCGCCTCCCCTTCCATTCTGGACAAGCTGGAGACCTGTTGGAAAAGAGGAAAAGTAATCGATGGTCATATCCCATCTATCTCAGGACAGGGTTTGGATGCCTACCTTTCCACAGGAATCAAGACAGACCACGAGTGTGAAACCCCTGAGGAGCTGATAGAAAAGACAGGAAAAGGTATGTTTGTACTTCTTAGACAAGGAACTGTATGTAAAAACGTCCTGCAACTTCTTCCTGGAGTCAATGACAACAACTGGAGGCGCTGCTTATTCTGCACAGATGACCGTCAGCCTCAATCAATCTTAAATGAAGGCCATGTCAGTTATGGAGTAAACTTGGCCATAAAGAATGGCATGGATCCTTATAGGGCAATAGCTTGTGCATCCATCAATGCAGCAGATTGCTACCATATGTGGGAAAGAGGAGCCATCACTCCTGGCAGATATGCAGACTTCTTCTTTGTCGACTCTATCTCTGAGATCAAGCCTATAGAGGTATATGTAAAGGGAGAACTTGTAGCTAAGGATGGAAAGATCATCAAAAAGTCACCACACGTAGAGCCTGTGGGAGTAAGCGGATCTGTAATCCTCAAAGACTTATCTCTCTCAACATTCTCTCTCCCTCTAAAGTCTGACAGGGCAAGAATAATCGAAATACTTCCTGGCGGTGTCGTTACAGGAAAAGGCGAAGCAGATGTAAAGAGGAACGAAAAGGGAGAGTGGGTCCACAATCCGGACGAGGACATTCTTAAGATTACTGTAATCGAACGTCACCATGGAACAGGATACCATGCATCCGCCCTTATCAGAGGATATGGTCTGAAGCATGGAGCCATCGCCACAACCATCGCCCACGATTCTCATAACATCATCGTCGTCGGTGACAACGACAGCGATATGCTTCTGGCTGTAAAGAGACTCGAGGAGATTGGAGGCGGCATCACAGCATGGAAAGATGGTGAGGAACTTGCCTTCCATAAATTGGAAATCGCAGGCTTGATGACAGATGAGACCGTGGAAGACGTAGTGAAATGTTTAGATGAACTCCATGAAGCCGTGGAGACAAAAATGGAAGGGATCAACCCTGAGATCGACCCCTTCATGACTCTATGTTTTATGGCGCTTCCTGTAATTCCTGCTTACAAGATCACAGACTGCGGTCTATTTGACGTCACATCTTTTAACTTGGTAGATGTCTCTATTCTATAAAATCAGGCTTATTCTCCAAACGGGATAGCTCTGAAACAATTCTTGATGCCACCCACTTCGCACCTTCAGGTCTGAGGTGGGTGTTGTCATCGTCTCCATCCATATAGTTTGGATAAATGCCCTTGTCAAAATTCATAAAGTATTTTCTGCTCTCATCATCCCCAAGAAGAAGGATATCCTCCATTAATGGGATTGTGATGTCCAGGACAGGAACAGAAGCTTGATGGCCTGCAGCCTTCATCGCTGCAATGTAATCCCCATGAGTATCCTTAAGGCGGCCCTCAGAGAAGATTCTTCTTGGAACGGATGTAACAAAATAGACCTTGGCCTTCTTTTCCCTGATCTTACCTGCCATATAAACAAGGTTTGCTATGTAGCTTCCCCATGGATCTGTTCCCCTTTCATCAGTCTTTTCGTCGTTATGACCGAATTGGATAATGACACTGTCGCCTTCCTTGAGGGAAAGAAGGACTGAGGAAAAAGTCCCAGACTTCAAACAGGAAACTGTGGAATAACCGTTAAAAGCGCAGTTAACCACAACCCAGCCAGGGGTAATATAATCGCTTATAACTTCACCCCACCCTGTTTCAGGTCTTGCCTCTCTCTTTTTATCTGCACAAGTAGAATCACCTAAAAGATACAATCTATTCATTTCATTGGTCCTTAATACAATAATCAATCAAAAAGGGCCGGTTGACAATGACCGACCCTCAAAAAAGTCTTTGATAACCTTATCTCTGGACTCTTCCTGAACCGTCTCCCTTGCAGAGAGCTTCGACTTCACTGAGTCTGGAGAGGTTGAAGTCACCATTGATAGTGTGCTTCAAACAAGATGCAGCAACTGCGAAGTTGATTGCATACTGCTCATCCTCATAGTGGCTGAGACCATAGATGATACCAGCTGCGAAGCTGTCTCCACCACCGACACGGTCGACGATGTCTGTGATTTCATAGTGTCTTGAAAGATAGAAACCTGTCTTTCCGCTGAGAGCAGCACTCCATCCGTTGTGGTCAGCGCTCTTACTCTCTCTGAGAGTTACAGCAACACACTGGACGTTTGGGAACTGAGTCTTTACTTTCTGAGTGAGTTCTTCGTAAACAGCTGTGTCGAGCTTACCGGATGTAACGTCACTGTCAGCAGCGATGCCGAGACACTTCTGGATGTCTTCTTCGTTTGCGATGACAACGTCAGCATACTTGACGAGTTCTCTCATGACTTCTGGAGCTTCCTTCCCATACTTCCAAAGCTTCTTTCTGTAGTTGAGGTCGATGGATACTGTAGCACCTGCCTTCTTTGCAGCTTTCATGGCGCAAAGAGCACAATCAGCAGCTTCCTGGCTTACAGCTGGTGTGATACCTGTTGTATGGAACCAACCTGCATCCTTCATGATTTCATCCCAATCGAAATCTTCTGGCTTTGCCTTTGCAATGGCAGACTCTGCTCTGTCATAAACGACAAGGCTTGGTCTCTGGACAGCACCTGTCTCCAAGAAATAGATTCCAAGTCTTCCACCCTTGACCATGTTGATGGCACTTGTATCGACGCCATACTTCATGACTTCTCTCTTGCATGCTTCACCTACAGCATTGTCTGGAAGAGCTGTAACGAACTGAGCCTTTTCTCCGAAGATGGAGAGGGAGACAGCTACGTTGGCCTCTCCGCCACCGAATGTTGCCTCAAGCTGAGGGCTCTGGAAGAGTCTTTCGTGTTCAGGGCTTCTGAGACGAAGCATTATTTCACCAAATGTTACGTACTTTTTGTTGGACATTTATTGCCTCCCTTAGTTTCTGCTGATATTTTAGGTATGAGAGTTTGCAAGAGTCAACAAAATGTCTGAATCTTTCGTTATTAAGTCGGTTTTACAGTGCTATAATTTTTTTGTGAGGTTTAAATAAAATGACAGAAGCAGAAATCTTTGAATTTTTCCACAATCTTGGAATCGTACCGGTAGTAAAGATCGATGACGCCTCTAAAGCAGAAAAACTTGCTGAGGCAATGGTAAAAGGAGGAATCCCTTGTGCTGAAGTAACATTCAGAACAGATGCAGCTGAAGAAGCCATCAGAAGAATGAGCACAGCATTCCCAGAGATGATCGTCGGAGCAGGAACTGTCCTCAATCCTGAGACAGCAGAGAGAGCTGTCAAGGCTGGAGCAAAGTTCATTGTTTCTCCTGGTCTTGATGAAGACACAGTCAGATGGTGCCAGAAGAACGGCGTTCCTGTAACACCTGGTGTCTGCACAGCATCTGAAGTACAGAAGGGAGTAAATCTTGGACTTAAGGTCTTGAAGTTCTTCCCAGCAGAATCTTCAGGTGGCGTAAAGATGCTCAAGGATCTCGGTGGCCCATTTCCACAGATTAAGTTCATGACAACTGGCGGAATCAACACAGAGAATTTGGAAGAGTATGCAAGAGCAAAGAACGTCCTTGCTGTCGGTGGTTCTTGGATGGTCAAGGCTGACCTCATCAACAACGACAAGTGGGATGAAATCGAAGCTCTCTGCAGAGAAGCTGTAACAAAGCTCCAGGGCTTTGAGTTTGCTCACTTCGGAATCAATGCAAACGGCAAAGATGATGCAGAAGCTATGACAAAGAAGTTCTCTCCATTCGGAATGGTTCCATCTGCAACAAGCAAGTCTTTCTTCATGGATAAGACAATTGAAATCATGAACGAAAACGGAAGAGGAACACATGGTCACATCGGCTACAAAGTCAACGACGTTGCAAGAGCTATGAACTATGTTAAGAATCTCGGATACACAATCGCTGAAGATTCCTTCTCTTATGACTCAAGCGGAAAAGTCAAGTTCTTCTATGTCAACGAAGAAATCGGTGGCTTTGCTGTTCACTTCATGGCAAAATAAGAGTAAGAGTTACTCTATAAAGGGGTGCAGAAATGCACCTCTTTTTTATAAGAGCCACCCGTCGTTATCTCTCCAACTCTCTGCTTTGACTTCTTTTATTTCGTCATCTTCTCTCGGCCACCCAAATAAAAGAGGAGAAGAAGGAATATGTTTCTCTTTGATAGTGTCATTCCTTCCATAGCAATAGACACATCCCATGCTACACTTTCCATATCCGCCGATATCGAAGCCCAGGATGCAGTTGCACTCACTTCTTTTTCCCTTCTTTGAGGGAATATTAAGCTTTGCACCCACACACCTTTCCCATACTTCCTGGGTAAAACAGCCTGAGGCATCGACACCAAGAGAGCTCATCCACTCTCCTTCTCCACAGGAAGAGACTTTCATACCATGTTTCTTTCCCTCTCCCAGGAAGAAAACAGCCAGTTCCTCTTCCTCCTTTCGGGAAGGAACTCTTATGTCCAGCTTTTCCATTCTTTCTTTTATGTGGGGATAGATATCGAGAAAAGAAAAGATGACTCTATCAGTGTACCCTTCAAGAAGAGAAGAAAGAGTCGAAAACCAAGATTTATGGGAGGATAGGGAAAAGGAAGGGGAAATAAACACCGGGTCATATCTCCACACAACCCTATCTTTTCCGACTATCAGCGAAAGCTTCTTAAAGGCTTCGACTATCTCCTTTTTGTCCCTGATTCCCCTCTCATACTCCTTTGAATATGGAGTGATGGTTACATGCCATAGAATATTCCAATCTTTCAGCTTGTCTTGGTATGGAATAATTCTCCCTGGATCCTTGGTGCAGAGCCCCAGGGCATCTATAACTTCCGGATTGAAAGGCAGCTTATATATTAAGCGCTCATTATATGGGCTCCGCACCATTACAAAGCCTTCTTCTATACGCTTGATTAGCCAATCAGAGTAGAAGGCAGGAATATCGGTACGCATGGAGGCAAAGGCTATCATACATAGATTGTAAATCAGAAAACAAACGCTGATAATATTTCCATGAAAAAGTTATTCCTGTTAATCTTCTCAATAATTCTGGCTTTCACTTCCTGTTCAACAACAGGAAGTTCAGACTCAAACTGGATATATTCCCACCATGAAGGGGACCTTAAAGAGAAAGAAGATATCATTTATGTCTTCGAGAACAATAAAGGCGAGACACAGAGCTTTAATATGCTTACAGATGATGATTTCACACTGCAAAACAAGCTTAAAATCGGAAAAGAGTTCTCCTTGGAGATTTCTGACGGAACCATCGTGGATTTAAAAGAAACAGAAAAGAACGAATCTTCTTTTACTCCGGTCATTGAAGGTGTTCCAGGAGAGAGAACTATCAAGAACCTATTGTCTACAGCCCTCTCTCCAGTTGGTTCCACACTCTATGTATACGGTGGAGGATGGAACTGGCAGGACGATGGATCTGGAGATGAAGCAAGAAGCATCGGTCTCTCTGAAGAGTGGCTTTCATTCTTCTCTTCCCAAGATGCCGGTTATAGTTTCCGGGATGAAAGATACTATCCTCAGAACGGCATAAACCAGATCCACGACAAGGGGCTTGACTGCTCAGGCTTTGTTGGATGGGTTTTGTACAATGTATTAAATATAGAAGATGGAAATGACGGATATGTTGGTTCCTCTACCAAGATGGCCAGAAGACTATCAGAAAAAGGTCTTGGGGAATGGACTCAGGACTATGGAATCGAAGACATTAAGCCAGGAGACATCATCAGCATCAGCGGACACGTGTGGATCAGTGTAGGCGTCTGCAGTGACGGCTCTGTAATAGCGCTCCATAGCACAGCATCAGAAAGCAGAGAAGGAAATGAAGGTGGCGGCCCAGAACTTTCCGCTGTTGCATACTCAACGGATTCAGAAGCCTACAGAATCGCAGACTACTATATGTCTACATATTACCCTGAGTGGTACGAAAGATACCCAATAGCTTTGAAGAACCCAGATGTTTACTTTGTCACTGAAGGAGAATACATGGGTAAGTTCTCTTGGTTTATAGACAAAGACAAGGGACTAGAAGATCCAGATGGATACCTGGAAATGAGTCCGGAAGAAATACTAAGAGACCTGTTTGGTTCACTCTAAAAAAGAAGGGCCCTCGACTGAATCGGGGGCTCGTTCTTTGAGTAAGGCTTAATATGCCTTGGAAGCGTGCATCTTCTTATTCTTGAGCATCTGCTTTCTGGCCATAGCCTTATTCTTGCGGTGCTGGATAGCAGATGGCTTCTCGAAGTATCTGCGCATCTTGTAATCTCTGATGACGCCTTCCTTCTCAACCATTCTCTTAAAACGCTTAATTGCTTTCTCGAGTGGTTCTGTTTCATCAACTTTGACGAATGCCATAAATTATCTCACCTCCTCTGCCCGTAGGCTCAAGAATACTCTGAGAGGTTACTACACTCAACGAAGTTTTGTCACTACCTTATTTCCATCAAAAACAAATTTTCTTAAATCAATTTATACTTTAATCCCTCTTTTTCCGAATACCACATGACCTTTCCATGTCCCAGCCATGGTAGTCTCAATGATATTTCCCACTCTGGATATAACTTCTTTAGAAGCAAGGAATCAGAGGTTACATAGGAAACAAAAGAGATATAGTTCTCTTTTGTCATAGGATGATCTGACGACACATAGAGTTCAGTGCCGTCGACTCTCTCTATCTTAATCTCTTCTCCATCAATGCTCTTTTTTTCTTCCAAGCTTTCCAGCTTTCTGCCACAGCAAACCACTCCTGTGTTTTCTGCTGCAGTGATGACGTTTCCACAAACAGGGCAGACATAAAACTTCGTCTTTTTCATGTTGCCACTTCTTGATTCATTTTCTTCCATATCACCTTCCAAAATGGATCTGATATCTACAGAGAATATCTCGCTTATTCTTGATAAGAGCGAAATATCAGGGCAGCCCAAGCCTCTCTCCCATTTTGAAACAGCACGGTCTGTAACATTAAGCATCTGGGAGAGTTGGAGCTGGGTCATTTTTTTTGTCTTTTCTAAGACTCTTTATTATTCTACCGACTTTTACTTGATCCATTTTTTCCTCCACCTAATGTTGCATTATTTTAATACTTGAAACAACAAACTCTCCGTTGAGTTATTTATCTACACTTAATTGCAGAGGAAAATGAGAGTCCTTTCTTCTTTATTAGGGCATTGGTGATTATAGAAAGAAAACCAGTGATGAATATCTATAAAATGGTGCTCACGAAACAGAAGAAACAAATTATCCGAGGCAATATCTTTCCAACGTTTATACGTTACTATGACTTTTTTCGTATTCCTCTTTCTTCTTGAGGAACTCTTCTTCCGTCATGTTAACTTGAGTTGCAGCATCGGTTAGAGACAGTTTCCCGTCTATAAAAAGTTTGAACAGCATCTTATGTTTCCCTTCTTCTACGCCTTCCTCTTTGCCGATTTTGTACCCTTTGTTTATTTCTGCCTGTTCAATACCATAACTGAGATCACACACCTCGGACACCTCTCTTCCGATTTCCTCCGTCATCTTGATTCCATATACTTCGCTCGGCTTGCGCTTCCTATCCTCCAGCGGTATGCCCACGGAGAACAACGTGGACAGCAGGTCAAGGATCTGGCTGCCTATGGTCTCCTCGTCATTCTTCCCAAGGTTCAGCACCACCACTTCCATCTTATCGTAATCCGCCTTTTCCATCAAAGACTTTCCCACCACATCCTCTTTTGTTATGTGGAACACTGGTGATGCTGCTGTTGGTTTTTCCTTGTGGGTCGGGACATATCCATATGGAGTGCACCTTCTGTATGTCCTGGTAGTTGCTTTTTGTGAACACGGTGCCATACTGGCTGGAAATCAATATCTTGCACCGTAGTAGATCGCCCTGGTGGCCACAGAGTACTTCAGCTCTCCGCCGTTGTTCTGTATCTCGATGTTGATGATTATGAAGATTGGCCTGTCATCTCCTGGGACGGTCGCCCTGAACATCAGGTCATAGTATACCGTGCCCTCCCTGACTGAGGATGATTCGGAGTTCAACATCTCAACTATTTCGTCTCCGTCAACCTCCACAGTCCTATCAGGATGGTCCTGGTGGACGGCCTCCATGGACACGCTTACGTCCCCTATCAAATGTTCCGCAATGTAATCTACTTCGTAGACTTTAAACTCCCATGTGCAGGTCTTCAGGATCCATTCGATGATCGCCTTGTGTGAGATGATCTTCTTGGCACATGCGTCATAACGCTCCCTGTCTTCGACTAATTTCATGGTCTCTGCCAATGATGTATCCATAGGACATCCTCCTATTCTTTGATTGAAGGATTGCTCCTTCAATAATAAGAACAGGTTTTTACCGAATTTTGACCGGAAAAAAGGGCGAAATAACAAACTTTACTTATTCTTTATTATTTCTCCCTTCCAAGAGTTGATTCCGCCTATCTCAATGATGTTCTTGTAGCCTAGCTTCACAAGCTTTTCAGAGGCTTGTTTGCTCCTATTTCCACTTCTGCAATAAACAAGAATCTTTTGAGATTTATCAGGAAGGGCGGTGATGGTTGTTTCGTTTATTTCAGATAAAGGTATGTTGATGGCCCCGGGAATGTATCCAGAGTCATATTCTTCTTTTGTCCTCACATCAAGAAGAATATAGTCTTTCTCTTCTTTCATCAGGGCTGTCGCTTCATCCATAGAAATTCTCTTGTAGCTCTCTCCCTCAGAGAAAATACATGAGGAAAAGAGCATACAAAACAGAATCAAGAAAATATATCGTTTCATTTGCCTACGATTCTGGCTGTCTTGAGAATTGCAATCTGAGTCTTACTGTCTGTGATTTCACCATTCATGATTTTCTCAACAAACTCTTCCAATGGTATTTCAAAGACATTCAAGAACTCATCTTCATCCAACTCTCTCTCGCCTCTCTTCAAGCCTCTTGCAAGATAAAGCCAGATCACCTCTGTGGTATAAGCGACAGAAGGTCTGAGGGAGCCGATTTCAATCCACTCATCTGCCTCATATCCTGTCTCTTCCTTCAGCTCCCTCTTTGCAGCTTCAAGATGATCTTCATCAGGAGAATCCAATTTGCCAGCAGGGATTTCAGTGACAACCTCTCCAAAAGGATATCTGAACTGTCTTTCTGCAATTACGTTTCCATTGTCCAAGAGAGGAACAACAGCACATGCCCCGTTATGTCTGATCAGTTCTCTTGCTGTTTCCCTTCCGTTTGGAAGCACAACCATATCCTTATAAACATGAAGAAGTTTTCCATCATATACTTCTTGGCTGGAGACCATCTTCTCTCCAAGTTCAAGCATTTCTTTCTTGTCTTCCATATTATTCCCCTTAGAAAAGATACTGTTCGTCAAATGAAACAGGTCTTCTGTTCTCTTTCAATGTTTTCTCAAGATACTTGGTGTTCAACTCCAAGTCCCTGACAATAGACCTGAGTAGAACCTCACTTACCAAATTCTGCTCCGAGAAAAGATAAGCCAGAGCCTTCTCCGCGATCATATCTGTATAGAGAGAATTCATATACTTCTCTCCTTCTTTGTCATCACCATATCTGGTGTGAAGAGAAGAATAGAGCTTTGATTTCTCTTTATTACACTTCAATGCCTCCAGCTCCTTCAAAAGCGGCTTCACTTCGCCCTTTCCCGCATCCAGTCCAAGTGGCTTAAGAGTAAAGAATGTATATTCCTTCCCAGGAAGGTAGTGGTGCTTATCACAACGGGCGGCATAGTTAGGCTCCAAGCCTCCTTCTTTAAGCTTATCGCCACCGACAACGATCAAAGGATCGAAATACAAGGCAGGGCACTCTTTTCCATCTACGCTGTAGTATCGATAGGTATAGAAGGCGTCATTAAGGCACTCTTTTTCTTCACAGTAGGCTGTGAGAGGTATGACATCAGTGGCTATATCCAACATAAGCCTTGCTGTTGAATTGAAGAACTCTCTTCTGAAATTCAATATCAAGGTGGGGAATACAAACATGCATCCCTCTTCGATAGCATAGTTTCTTGCAACATAAGCAAGTCTTTCATCGAAGAAAGAGGCTTCGTCGATGATGAATGTGCCTACAGTAGGATTGTCCTTGAGGACAGCTTCAAAGTCGAAGCTGTCACGAACTCTGGCAATATTGTTGCCACATCTGATATACCCCGAGCGATATGCCAAGGCATCGTCAGGGTAATCAGTAAACCTGGCGCCATCGATGACAGTCCTTATGAAAAAGATGTTTCTTCTATCCCTGCCACCTGTGCTGGTGGATAGTGCCACCTTTTCTCCCTTTCCTCTTGCAACCTGGGCATCTCTCCAGACTCTTGCAGCATACTCTGTTTTTCCGGAACCCATAGGCCCTATAAGAAGAACCCTACGTCCTGGAGTGGTGAAATCAAAATGCTGGAATGTCTCATGGACATCAAGAGTAGGAAAACCCAGTGATTTAAGGAAATCTGCACCGGGAGTCACATTCTCAGTATTCGGCATTTGGATCTGTTTCCTCGATGATCTTGATTCCTGCTGAGCATCCAAGTCTTGATGCGCCTGCATTGATCATTGCAATTGCTGTCTTACCGTCCCTTATTCCGCCTGCAGCCTTTACGCCAAGCCTATCGCCAACAGTCTTTCTCATCAAAGCGACATCTTCCACAGTTGCTCCGCCCTTTGAGAAACCTGTGCTTGTCTTGACGTAGTCTGCCCCAGCCTTCTCGGAAAGCTGACATGCAATAACCTTCTCTTCGTCAGTAAGAAGACAGCACTCGATGATGACCTTCAGGTGTTTGTCACCACAAGCCTCTTTGACGGCTCTGATGTCATTCTCAACGTCATCATATCTTCCACTCTTGAGCCAGCCTACGTTGATCACCATATCAACTTCATCTGCTCCGTCTTCGACAGCTGTCTTTGTCTCAAAAGCCTTGCTCTTGGTGTCCATGGCGCCGAGAGGGAAGCCTACGACGACACAAACGTTTACGTCAGTGTCCTTAAGAGCTTCTGCGCATTTCTTTGTCCAACATGTGTTTACACAAACAGATGCAAAATCATGTTCTTTTGCTTCTGCAATAAGTTTGTTTATTTTCTTCTCATCTGCATCCTGTGCAAGGACTGTATGGTCGATAAATTTATTGATTTTCATGTTAAGTCTCCTATAGAAAGGTTAACCCAATATATTCCCTTTTGCAATTTATACACCTTTAATTCCAATACAACAAAAAAGCCACTACGTATCCGTACAAACTGTAGGCGACTACTGAAAGAAAACACCTAAACTTCGTCTTAAGAGGCAAGATACTGCTTTTCGTTCTATGTAAAGAATGAAGTTTGCGATATCATTTCTTCTATGATTTTAAATATCTTTACCAAATTCTTCGACTACGTAATGATCCTCCTGATCGTCTTAAACCTTTCCTTGAGAAAGTTTAAAGATGGACAGAATAAAAGATTTGCAACAATCTTTATTGCTTTGATTTTCCTTGGAATATATTTCCTTTTGATCTTCGTTGATTGGCTGAAGCTCCCTTCTTGGTGTGAATATATTGCCCTTGCCATTGGCTTGGTCTTTGTTGTTGTCTTCAGAAAGAGACTCTGGCCTTGGAGAATGAAGTGCAGAGAGTGTGGCAAGAAGATGAATTGGGATGCAATCCTCGGCAGAGACGAGAACTTATGTGACGAATGCTGGGAGAAGAAACATCCTGAAGCCAAAAAGGAAAGAGAAGAGAGAGAAAAACTTTCACCAAAGGCAATGAGCGAGGAGAAGATCGACGAAGAGTGCAGGAATGCCGACAAGGTAGACGATGTC
>JALFYG010000041.1 GCA_022784805.1 Spirochaetales bacterium | reverse complement strand
AATATTTACAGCATCTATACCCTTTCCCATATTTGTAAGAGCTAGGGCAAAAGAGAATCCATTATCAAGTCTAAGAGTGGTTCCAACATCCATCGTGAATGTCATATCGGTAAACTTTAGACCAAGATTTCCCATTTCTGCAGAAGCAACCATATCCAATAGTTCAGACACACCAATAGGAGAAGAATAGAAGAAACTTGATACATGTGCCATGGCACCGACTTCCAGGGTCATATCTTCCCTTATATCAAAGCCCCTGCCATAACCAAAGGAACCAGCCACTTTCAAGAATGGAACAAGACCCACACTTATTCCCTCTCCAGAGGTATAAATTCCACCTGAAGCATCGATGGCTGCACCGAAGCCAAAGAGAGCAAGAGAAGATGAAGCCTTTATATCGAGGATAGGAATAGTACCTGTCAACTTGGAAAGCACTTCATTTATTGCATTAAAGTCCCCATCTGCGAGGGAAGAGAAAGGAATGGTGACAATCTCAGAAAAACTACCCACTCCCACTTCAAGGGCTGGAAGCACAAGATTGAACTTGTCATTTGAAAGAGCTGCAGAGTTAGTGTAAAAACCTTTGTTTACACCAGAAAGGGACATACCGGAGCATCCCATGGCCCTATATTCCCTTTCCAATGGTCTATAGGACGTGAAGGAAGAGGCAAAGAGAGAAAAAGAAACAATAAGAACTAATAAAGTGACAAGAAAACGTTTCATTTTACTCCCCCAACATCTGATTAATAATATCTGTAATCGGCATCAAACCGATGTCCTCTCCATAGCTATAGGAAATACTGTTGTATACAGCGAGAGGAGATATGACAGATGAAACCACACCGTTTGCTATATCCAAAAGTGCAGATACACCGACATTCATCAATTGAGAACTCAAATCCTCTTGCCCTTCTTTTTCCGAAAGATCAAAGACAGCATCTATCAATTCTTCCGAGGTAAGGGCATTCATTACACCATCCACAATTGTATCCATAGATTCCAAGACACCGCTGAATACATTGATCATCAGCTGACATTTGACATACTCACCCCAGGTCGGAGTGTCGGAGGAAGACAATAGGTCTGTAAGAGGATCAAACAAAGCAGAAACCATATCATCGCAATAATCGGAAATATTCTTCTTGATAGAGTCGTAATACTCGATTATTGGCTTAATTGTCTCATCTGTATCTTCAGTAATTGAAAAATCAGGGAGGAATCCGACGATCCCATTAATTATCGTGGCTTTTCCTTCTTGGAGAAGAGAGACAGTATTCTTCATTGCCGCCACCAATTCTTCATTTTCGATTTCAGAAGCAAGGAACTTTTTCACGCTGTCCTTATCATAGCATTTGGCATTCAACATCTGAGCCATAGCCTCGGCTTCTTCTTTTCTCTGAGGATAGAGGACGCTTCCTGTAAAAGATGAGGGTTTGTCGATGGAGAATGTTATGTAACTATCCCTGTCTCCCACAAAGGATCTGACGACATCCACTTTTTCTTCATCAGTCAAACCAGCGCTTCCTGTCTTGCCTTTGATGGTAATGGGCTCAGGAGAAGCAAGGCCTGCCTTCTGCCATAGATTCACAGGAGAACAGGAAACTAACAACAATACAGATAATATGGTCACTATAAATGCTTTCATTGCAAATAATTTAGTCCACGAGAAAAATATAGTCAAAATGAAAATATATGTTTTCAATACTTTTTAAAGTATTCCTTGATTTTCTCCACATCTTTCGTCTTGGTGAGGGCCAACTGAAGAAGAATACGAGCCTTTGTCGGTGCAAGGTTATCTCCAACAATGATGTTCCCCCACTTGTCGAAAGTATTGTCCGGAACAATCATACCGTTTCCTATACGTGAAGATCTCACAACAGGAATGGAAAGTTTTCCTATGACTTCGTTGTAGCGGATACTGTAGTTTCCGTTTCCAGCACCTACTATCACCAAACCATCAGACTTTTTTGCCACTGCATAAATCAAGTCAGGATCAGCATCTACATGGAAAATAAGGATTCCTACTTTAGGTAGGGCGTCTATATTATCTATCGAGAATTCACTTTGAGTGGTATGGGGCTTGAGAGACTTATTATAGAGAAGCACATTTCTATCCAATACATACCCCATCATTCCAAAGTCTCTGCCACCGAAGGCAGTTACGGAGGTGGTGCTTAGTTTTTGAAAGTCTCTGGCAGAATAGATGCTGTCAGAAAAGACACATAAGACACCCATTCCCCTTGCCTTCTCACTGGCAGCCACAGTGACCGCCTGATAGAAATTCATTGGACCGTCTGCACTTGTGGCTGTACTTGGTCTCATGGCGCCTGTCACCACCACAGGCTTATCTGTCTTGACCACAAGATGGAGAAAGTATGCTGTCTCCTCCATAGTGTCCGTACCATGGGTTATGACAAAACCATCGATTCTTTTGTCTTTGGAAAGCTTATTGATGGCAGAGGCAAGCATTAGCCATAAAGAAGAAGTGATATCATCTGAATTGAGATTAGCTATCTGAATCTCTTCTATCTCTGCTATCTCATCGAGCCCTCTGATACTTGATGCTATGTCAGTGATGGAGACTTTTCCTGGGATGTAGTCTGTAGCGTCTCCCGGCTTTCCCTCACCTGCTATAGTTCCACCTGTTGCAAGAACAACTACTTTCTTTCGTCTCTCCATATGCCCTCCTTGAGAAGGATAAGGCAAAACCACAGAGCGGTAAATATTGAATGTCTAAAAAAGGGCTGAATACCCATTTTCGATACCAGCCCAGTGTCAGAAAAATCAGAGGCTCTTCATCCATTTCCCCTTCTTGAAGACGACGAAACCTGTAAATAGTCTCACTACTTCTTCCATTGAAAGAATGAGGTAAACAAGGTGTATAGGAAGGTGGAGAAGACTAGATGAAATCAAGGCCAATGGGACACCAAATACCCATGTACCCAAGATATCGATGGCACCGGTCAGGTCGGTGCGGCCACCGGATCGAAGGATTCCTCCTGCAAGAATCATGTTGCTCACCTTCACAGGAGCAATAAAAGCATAGACAAGGAGAATCAAGGAACCGATGTTTCTTACACTCTCTTCTACGTTATAGATAGAGAGATAAAGTGGTCTCGAGACTATTATCAGAAGGGAAATGAAGGCACTACCCACAAGACCATATACCATTAGCTTCTTTGACGCCCACTTTGCGCTGTCATATTCTTTGTTTCCAAGTAACTTTCCAACCATTATTCCTGCAGCCTGGGATACTCCAGTCAAAGCTCCGATCATTATATTCTGTATTGGATAAGATAAAACCATGGCTGCAGCGGCATCTGTTCCAATGTGTCCATATACTCCACCGTATACATTCTCTCCCAAGCTCCACATAAACTCACACACCATAATTGGAAGAAGAATCTTCACGAAAGCTTTGCCATAGTCTCCAGAGCCTTTCTCCCCTGTCTTCACAGGAAGAGTCCTGAACCCCAAAGCCATCACTATTATAAATGCAGTAAACTGAGAGATTACTGTAGCCCATGCTGCGCCTTCTGCTCCCTTATGGAGGATAAAGATGAATACATAGTTAAGAAGAGTATTCAGCACCACGGAAAAGAAAGTTGCATACATTGGAAGCTTCGCCCTATCCCTACACCTAAGGGACGCAGAAGCCATAAGTGTTATTGCCATAGGAACAAAGGTAAAGGACACAATCCTTAAGTATGATGAAGCAACCTGCACCGCTTCAGGGTCTGATGAGTATAGTCCCATGATAAAAGAAGGAATCAAACTGGAAAGGACAAAGAAGAACACTGCAACCACAAGAGAAGACACAAGGGATAGCCTAAATGCTCTGTACTCTCCCTCCTTGTCTTTCTTTCCAACATATTGGCTGAGCATGATTGACGCTGCAGTGACCACTGCATTCACTACAGTGGAACATAGCCCTGTGAACTTTCCTGCAAAACCTATTGCAGCTATGGAGACACTACCCAGCTGTCCCACCATTATCTGGTCTGCAATACTGAAAGATGACTGCAATAGACACTGCAGTGTTACAGGGATGGCTATACTAAATAAATCATGACGAAACTGACGCTTGTCCATAAGAAACCTCTTTGGACAAAATGGTACCCTTAAATTGCATATAAAGCAAAGGTTAATCGCATAACCTTCTCACTGTAAGCCCTTCTTTTAGATATACGTCGACTATCTTCACTCTGTTCTTCAGTTCTTTTCTTCTGAACTCTTCAAGGCTCTCTACAGCAAACAAGGCCCTGTCTCTATGATTCTGGGAAATAGTTGTGAGGGAGAATAGCTCCGCCTCCAAACTTCCGTCAAAGCCAATGAGGGATATATCCTGGGGAATACGTTTCCCATTCATTTCCATAAAGGCCATGAAGTCCAAGGCATAGTAGTCTGATATGGCGAAGGCGGAGGAGAAAGAGAGAATATAGTCAAGCTTCTCTTTATATAGAGCCCATCTCTCTTCTTTATCCATAGGGATCAGAAGCTTCTCCCCCTTCCCTACCATCTCTATCACCCCGTCACATCTATCCTCATCCATTCTCCAATGGTTATCTGTGATGCAGAGAACATCCTTGTGGCCCATATCCCTTAGGTATCCTCCTGCCAAGAGTCCTCCCTTCCTATTGTCCACGGTAAGCATCGCTATCTCTTCGTCATCTATTTCGCACATACCATCATAAACAACAAAAGGAATTCGACTCTCTCGCCTCAGGGAGGCATAGTCACTATCACAGAAGCCTATCAGGACCAAGGCATCCATATTCCACATGGAAGCATATGTGGGAACCTCTGTTATATCCTTGGTCATCTTCACCATCATAAACAGGCCTTTCTCTTCCAGGGCCTTTGAAAGGGCGTTGAGGGAAGCAGAGACAAAACCATCTTCCAATACATGCCCATGATACTTTTCATGGTCATTAATTATTACCGCAACGATTCTGGAATCATTTCTACCCAAAAGAAGCGCAGCCATGGAAGGAATGTAGTTTCTTCTTTCAATACATGCCTCCACTTTCTCTATGGTGCTTTTGGACACCTTGTTCTTCTTGCCATGTAAGACATTCGAAACAGTGGCTGTGCTTATTCCTAGTTCCTCTGCTATATCTTTGATAGTCGTGCGATTCTCTTCCATGTATTAATTATGCACTGAAAAACTCTATTTTTGTAGGTTGGTATAGCTTTTTACTTCTCTCGGAGAAAAAGAGAAGTTAAGCTGAAAGAGGAGGAAACAATGAAAGACAACATTAAAATAGAAATATGTTTGGAAGACGTAGAAAGCGTCATTAGAGCTGAAAAGGGAGGAGCTGACAGAGTCGAGTTCTGTGCCGACCTTTTTGAAGGTGGAACAACACCATCCCTCGGTGCCTTCATTACGGCACGCCGTCACACTTCAATCCCTATCAATACAATGATCAGACCCCGTGGCGGAGACTTCTGCTACTCTGATGTCGAGTTCGAGGCCATGCTTGAAGATGTAAAGGCATTCAAGGCTCATGGAGCAAACGGAATCGTATTCGGCATTCTCAATCCTGATGGAACCATCGACAAAGAGAGATCAAAGAGAATCATCGAAGAAGCAAGACCTCTTCCTGTAACATTCCATAGAGCCTTTGACATGACCAAGGACCTTTTCAAGTCTCTCGAAGAACTCATTGAATTGGGTGTGGACAGAATCCTCACCAGTGGCGGAGAGCCTACGGTCATGGAAGGCATCATGAACTTGGAGAAACTGGTCGAAAAGGCAGGAGACAGGATTATCATAATGCCAGGCTGTGGCATAACGGAAAGCAACTTCACATACCTCAAGGACAAGGTAAAAGCCAAGGAATATCACGTTTTCCTTCCAAAAGAAGAGGAATCAAAGATGGAATGGAGACCTGGCCACATCTATATGGGCGGTATGTTACGCCAGCCAGAGTTCCAGATTGTCCATACATCCACAGAGAGAGTAAGAGACATAGTGGGGAAAAAGTGATGAGAGTATTAGTTGGAGGCCTTCACCACGAAAGCGATACTTTCAACCCAATAATTACCAACGAGAAAGATGTAAGGATCCTGAGAGGAAAAGAGCTCCTTGACCATAGGAGTGAAGATTCCATAACTGGAATAATTCAAACTCTCATCTCCAATAATATTGAAGTGGTTCCTACAGTTCTTGCCAGAGCCGTTCCCAATGGAGAGTGGGACCCCTCTCTATATAACGCGCTCAAAAGCGAGATAATCGAAGCTGCCAAGAAAGAAAAGATAGACGGAGTCTGCCTTGCTCTTCATGGCTCCATGAGAATCAAAGGCATAGGAGAAGCCGAGGGAGATATTCTGGAGACTCTCAGAGAAATACTTCCTTCCACTCCCATCGTCACTTCCCTCGATATGCATGCAACTATCTCCAAGAGGATGATAGATAACGCTGATGCCTTTGTAGGTTATAAAACCGCTCCCCATGTAGACGAAAGGGAAACAGGCATAAGGGCGGCAGAACTCCTTATCCATCGTCTTAATGGCGGGGCACTTACAATGTCTGCCGTCCACGTCCCATTCTTAGTTGCAGGAGAGAAGAGCGAGACCAGCGTCAATCCAATGAAAGAGATAATGGAAAGGGTGAGAGAGGAAGAGGAAAAGGAAGGAGTCCTTTCCATCTCCCTGTTGATGGGCTTTCCTTGGGCAGACACAAATGAGGGTGGAGTGACAGCCATCGCAGTCACTGCCGGGGACAAAGAAAAGGCTGACGAAAGCGCCCTTACTATGGCTCAATATTTCTGGAAAAAGAGAGAGGAGTTTGCATTTTATAATGAAACGCAAATGCCAGAAGATGCCCCGGATAGAATCCTCAATCTCATAAAAGAGGGAAAGTGTCCTGTTGTCGTCAGCGACAGTGGCGACAATCCTACTGCTGGCTCCAGCCAAGATAACACTGAGTTTTTGAAGATTCTTCTCTCCAATAGTGAGATCAAGACTCTTAATCCTCCTCTCGTTTATCAAGCATTCTATGATCCGGAGTTATTGGATAAATGCTTCACTATTGGAGAAGGAGGAAGAGTAGAGGGGGAACTCGGTGCCTTCTTTGACAAGGAAAAGAGCACACCGGTGAAAGTGAACTCAGAAGTGAAGAAACTGATACGTAATTGGGGCGGGACATACAAGACTGACCTGGCGCTAATAGACGTTGAAGGAATCGACGTAATATTGACCAATGAACACGTCGGCTGCTACGAGCCCGCGATGATGGCTTCTCTTGGAGTAGATATCACAAAGCGTAAGGCAGTAGTCGTGAAGCTTGGATACCTGGAGCCGGAAATAAGGGCTCTTTCAGCTTCTTCTTTCATGGTTCTTACCAAAGGCAGCTCTGATGAAATTCTTGAGCGCCTTCCATACAAGAAAATAAGACGCCCCATCTGGCCTTTGGATAAGGAAGGAGATTTTAAGCTGGAATATATTTAGCCCAAAATAGAAAGAATCTTATAAAACGACATCACCCCCAGAAAACTGAGGGTGATCGTTTTAAAGACTCTTATTCCAACATTAGAAAACACGGAAAGAGTTAACGTAGACTACGCTCTCACCCTTCTTAAGTTCCCTTGTTTCCTTCATTTTCTTGATGTCCAAATCTCTCTCACTGTCTCCAAAAGAAACCATTGGCTCAAGACACACATACTGACCATGCTGAGGAGCACAAGTCCATACTGTGAAAGTATCCATACTGCCAAGAGTTGCCTTCACTCCGTGTGGGCCAGAAGTGGAAGTAAGCGTCACTTCCCTACTCTTTACGTTATCGAGAATGATTGCACCGTAGTCTGTAAGCTCTCTTGAAAGCTTGAACTCATCGCCATTAAGGAAAGATGGAACATACTGGAAGACTCCGTTGACAGCTGTCTTCTTTGTGCAATTCTCTTTTTCAGAGAAATGAACACTATAAGTATCCAACTCGGTACCTTCCCCGTTGATATCCAAAGAGAATGCTGGATGCCAACCAAATGTATACCACAGGTCATCCTTTGCGCTAATTTCAGCCTTGGCCTCATATCCATCGGAAAGGAGCGTATATGTCACCTTCAATTCAAAACCGAAAGGATAGTTTTCTTTCCTGCTCTTATCACTATCTTCCAATACAAAAGTAATGGAAGAATCTGTCTGGGAGAGAAAAGTAAACTCTGTGTCTCTGGCAAAGCCATTATTAGGCATATCATACAAAACACCGTCAACACTGATCTTATTGTCTCTTGTGGGGCCGATCATAGGGAAAAGAAGAGGAGCTCTTCTAAACCAATAAGTCTTGTCACCCTGCCACAGATACTCTCTTCCTTCGAAAACCAAACTCTGTGGCTCAGCACCTAAGGAAGACACAACCATCTTGATCTTGTCATTCTTTATTTCGTAGTTCATTGTTTATTCCTTACTGAGATTATGGCCCATATTGTTGAAAACATAAACTGAAATAAATTAACCGTAGAAGAATCCCTTATTCCCCTACGGCTTAAGACTATAAATACAGAATCTTTCTTCTCAAAGTCTTGAGAGTGTGTCTTCCTTCACCATCTCCACCAGTTTCTTGGAAGAGAAGACAACAGGAAGAGAGTCCATTGCACCCTCAATTCTCTTTCTTTCTTCCTCATCCCTGTAGAAGCGCTCTATGATGTCAGC
>JALFYG010000029.1 GCA_022784805.1 Spirochaetales bacterium | reverse complement strand
GACAGAGGAGTCAGAATCAAGACAAGAAGAGGAAGAGGTGGAAAGATCAGAGGTATCAACGTATCAGATATCACTATGGACAATGTAATCTGCCCTATTTCCATCAACATGTACTATAGATGTGGAGACCCAGATCCAATTGCATTCTCTCTTGATCCTCAGCCTATCGATGATTTGACACCAGAGATTTCTGATGTATCCATCAAGGGCTTGAAAGTAACACATGCCAGAGCTTCTGCTTCCTTCATCGTAGGACTCCCAGAGTCTCCTATCAGAAACGTAAAGATTTCTGATTGTGATATCCAGCTGCAGGATGAGATCGAGAGTGGCTTGGAAATCGAGATGTGCAGAGGAATCGTAATGAATGATTACAGAGGAATCAGAGTGATCAACTCAGAAGTTGTAGTTGAGAACACAAAGGTAAACGTCGAGCCACCTGTAGTCATCGAGTAAGTTAGATAAACTAAAAAAGTAAGCTCCCTTTTCTCTCGAATCGGGAGCATCTTTTTTTTAGATGGCGAATGTGTCTGAGAAGAACTTGTAGTTCTCTTCGAAGTTGTGGGTGTGACGGTCTTTGACTTCGTTTGTATAAGTATGGAGACCGAAGACACCTTCTTCCATCTCGATAAGTGTTGCCGCTGTGTTTGAACAGTGGTCACTTATTCTTTCATAGTTTCCGACCAGGTCGTTGAATATATAGCCGTTGAGAATAGTGCATTCGCCTCTGGTGAGCCTATCTACATGGTTGTAGCGTATCTTCTCGCATAGGTCGTCTATTACTTCTTCCAATGGCTCAACTAGGTATGCCTTGTCCAAATCATTGTCTTCGAAAGAAGAGATAGTGATGTGAACGATTCTCTCGAGGGCCTTCATCATCACATCCATTTCATGGATGGCCTCAGGAGTGAAGGTAATCTCTTTTTCTTTGATTTCCCTTGCGCTCTCTGCAATATTCAAGGCATGGTCGCTGATTCTTTCAAAATCCGTAAGAGTGTGAAGATACTTTGCGACTGACCTGTTTAGGTCTGTTGGCATTTCCCTTCCTGTGAGCTTTGTAAGGTATGTTCCGATTGAATCTTCGTACTTGTCTATGACGCCTTCAATTCTCTCCACTTCCTCAAAGCCTCCGTCTGTATAACCATTTCTTAGGAGGTTAAATGCATCCAGAATATTCTTCTCGGCAAGCTCTCCCATCTTGTTGATGGCAATCTTTGCGTTCTCAACAGCGAGAGGAGGATAAGAGATAAATCTCTCTTCCAGCCTCTTGATGTCATCTAGATCCTTGTCCTGCTTCTTAGGATTGTCTTTGATGATCACAGAGACCAGTTTCTCCAAGAGGGAAATAAATGGCAGGAGAAGAGCAACCACGATTAATCTGAAGACAGTGTTCAACAGGGCGATGTTTACGCTTCTCAAGGAAGTACTCATGAAAGAGAAGTGTACTATTGCGTTTATTGAGTAGAACAAGAGGGAGAATAGAATTACACCCAATGTATCTACAACCAAGTAAGAAAGAGCAGTTCTCTTTCCATCTGTGCTGGCTCCGAGAGCAGAAAGAAGTACAGGAACAGAAGCTCCGATTGCGATACCCATGATTATTGGAAGTGCAATTTCAAAAGTGATGGCTCCTGTAGATGAAAGAGCCTGGAGGATACCAACAGATGCTGAAGCACTCTGGATTACTGTGGTGAATACCATTCCGATAAGTATTCCCAGTATTGGATTTGAGAACTGTGTAAGGAGGGAAATGAACATCTCACTCTCTCTTAAAGAGCTGACGGATGAACTCATTGCCTTCATTCCAAACATAAGAACAGCAAAGCCCATGAGGATATCACCAGCATGATGGTGGGTTTGTTTCTTTGAAAAGAGCCTTAGATATATACCCACAATGGCTGTGATGGCTGAAAGGGTCTCAGTGGACAATAGGCTTAATAGACCTTGGCTTCCACCGATGTCAGAGAGGGATATGATCCAGCCTGTAATACTGGTTCCTATGATGGCTCCCATGATTATGGATATGGCCTGTTTCATCTTCATCATTCCTGAGTTTACAAAACCTACCACCATGACTGATGTAGCTGAAGATGATTGTATTACAGCAGTAACTCCAGTTCCCAACAAGATACCTTTAAGAGGAGTTCCTGAGAGTTTATAAAGTATAAGTTCAAGCTTGTTTCCTGCCACAAGCTTAAGGCCTTCCCCCATAAGCGTCATTCCGAATAGAAATAACGATACCCCACCAAGAAGTGACAAAGCGTCTGCCAGATTCACATTGTGCTCCCTTTATCTATGAGTATTTGTTATGAGTCTATAAGAAATTCTTCTATTTGATAATAGTCTTTGGCTTTTCTTTTGTAGTTATATGCAGATTATGTCCTAAGTTAATTTCATGTTCACATATGATACTTTGGCAATCTTTCAAAAAAACAGGCGTTATCTCTCTTTCATTGAGGAGGCAGAGTCATTTATATCTGCAGCAACTTCCTTCTTCCTTTCCTCCCCTGAGCTGGTTTCCAGTATCTGCAGGCTCTATTGCCGTAAGCCCATCAGTGGGGACCTGCAGCTAATGGGGGAGTATGACGGGATATCAGTATATATGGAGAAGGGAGAGAGACACTCCCATATCCTCACCCTCTCTGACGGCAGGACCTATGCCTGGAACGGGCAAAGGTTTGTAAGGGACAATTTGGAGTTCGCTCTCTATCAAGATATTTAATCGTCATCGTCATCGTCATATTCTTTCCTTCCTGAAAAAGCGAATATTCTCCATAGGTTAGGCCTTGTGATGGTGTATTCTTTTTTATAGTTCTCATCTTTTCCTTCGATAATCGTCTCAGTCTCTTTCGGAGACTTGATTGTTGGGTCTATAGATTTCATGTTTTCCCCCCAGATGTGTCAGCTATTTATGACCGCAGGAATAGTGTTTTCTTTTACACTCTCTTTGTTATTCCCTTTCCTTGGATAGGAGTGAGATAGATAAAGGGAAAGCTTTGCAGATGCAGGGCCGATCAATTCATAAAGTACACTGGAAGAGAGAATGATGGTTTCCAGTGCCCTGCCTTCCTCTCCTCCCAGAATCTTGGCCCCCATTGCCGCCAGCCCGATGGCCACTCCTGCTTGGGGGATAAGTGCCAGTCCCAGATAGTTTCTTACACTCCCACTTTTATTTGTAACAAGAGACCCCAAATATGCTCCAGAGTACTTTCCTATCATTCTGGTAAAGAAATAGACAATTCCGATTATGGAAAGGGGCATATTCCCAAAGCCTTTCATGCCGCTGAAAAGAGATCTGATGTCGAAGTTCAATCCAGACCTGACGAAAAATAGGAGTAGGATAGGAGGACTAAAGTAACTAAGCTGCTTAAAGAGTCTCTCATCTCCCGTTGCATTAATATATACCATACCCATGGACATACATCCCAGTAACGGCGATACTCCCACTATTGCACATATACCGCAGAAACCAAATAGAATGGATACTGTTACTATAAGACGATTGTCTGTACTTCTTTTCCTTAACAATAACTTCAAAAGAAACCCTAACGATCCACCAACGATGAGGACCACTAGATTTGAAACAAGAGGGATCGACAAAGCTCTGATATCTAATATCCCCAGTGTGATGGATGAAGATATTGAGATTGCAATGGAAAAAGCTATCAAACCTACTACGTCATCCAACGCAACTACGCCTAAGAGCGTGTCTACAAAATCACCTTTGGCTCCTGTCTGTTTAATGGTCATAAGAGTAGAGGCGGGAGCTGTCGCAGAAGCAAGGGCGGAAAGAATGAGTGAGAAACTAAATTCAAGCTTCAGGAAATAATAGGCACCTATAAAAACTACAATAGATGAAGCTAAGGCTTCCATGATTGTAATTACGAGTACTTTCCTTCCATTCTTCTTAAGAATATTGACTTTGAAATACTCTCCTGTTCCAAAAGCGATGAAAGAAAGTGCTATGTCTCCGATGAAACTCATTCCTTCAATTGTCTTTTGAGGAATTAGGTTTAAGACAAAGGGCCCCATAATAATTCCTGAGACAATATATGCGGTGACATTAGGGAGTTTGAAGACTTTGGTGATTCGAGTCATCAAAAAGCCGAAGAATAGCATAAAGGACACAGATATTACAGTAATCGCAGTTGGATCCGTTATTCCAAGTTTTTCGATAAAAGATAGTGTGGACATATTTTTATCTCCTTTGTGAAAATAGAGAATATTTCTTGTTGAATATAAAATCAAATTATATTATTTTTTAGTATCATAAAATAAATTAATCGGAGGCATTATGCTTGGGACTAAGATGTACACATTTTTGAAAGTGGCTGAATATTTAAACTTTACCAAAGCGGCAGATGCTTTGTACATGACTCAGCCTGCAGTAAGTCAACAGATAAAACAACTTGAAGAGGAAGTAGGTGCCAAGGTCTTTATTAGGAATAAAAATGGCTTAATCCTTACACAGCAAGGAGAAATAGTACTTAAATATGCTAGACGACAAAAAGCCCTCTATGATAAAATGCTTTTGGAGCTTCAGAATGCAGAAAAACATTTTGGCCCTTTAAGAATTGGAATCACCCATACAGCTGAAAGTAATGTCACGGCATCGGCACTGGCAAAATACAGCATTGAAAACAATGGCATAAAAATTATGCTTACTACTGATATCATAAGTAATCTTTATGATAAGCTGGAGAACTATGAGTTAGACTTAGCCATCATCGATTCTTCTGCAAATAACCCTAAGTTCTCATCAATGCTTCTGGATACTGATTATCTGATGTGTGTCATGAGTCCTGATAATCCTCTTTCCCAAAGAAGCGCAGTGACAATAGCTGATCTGAAGAAAGAGAAGATGATACTTCGTTCCGCAGAGAGCGCTACACGTAAACTCTTTGAAGAGACGCTAAGTTTCAATGGAGAAGATATATCTCTTTTTGATGTAATTCTTGAAGTCGACAACATCGCAACAATAAAAGATTTGATCAGAAAGGATCTTGGAGTTTCCATTCTCCCAAGAAGCGCCTGTCTCGATGAAATAAGAAAGGGAAAGGTCAAGGCCCTTCCTATTGAAAACTTCTCCATGGTCAGGGAAACAAAGATTGTCTACAACAAAGATTTCAATCATAAAGAAGTCTTGGACGATATTATCCGCATCTATGGCAAGACTGCCAGCTACTGATAAAGAAGGAATGAAATGAGATATTTACAGAATGAAGTTAATCTACATACACACTCCTTTTATTGTAGGCATGGAGAGGGAAGAATAATAGATTACGTAGATGAAGCAGGAAAAAAGAGACTATTGAAGGTCCTGGGCTTTTCTGAGCATGCTCCACTTCCAGACAAAAATCTCTCTTATGGCACACGTATGCTTTATAGTGAGCTTGATCAGTATGAAAGGGACGTAAAGGAAGCAGACGGAAGGAGTGGAATAAAGACACTTCTTGGCGCAGAGTGTGACTGGCTGAAGGATGAAGCTGGATTCTATAAAGACGAGCTCTTGGGGGAGAGAGGGTACTATTATCTATTGGGCTCCGTCCACTCAATGATCAGTCCTGTAACTGGCCAAGATACATATATAAGTAGGATCGGACCATCTTTCAGGTCTATTCTGCCCGGATATGTGAAGCTTTATACAGAGATGCTCTCTTCTGGCCTCTTTCTCTATGGCTGCCATCCCGATCTATATATGTCCGACTATAGAAGCTGGGACAACAATGCAAAAGCGGCTGCCAGGGATATAGGGGAGTGTGCGAGAGACTGCGGCGTACCGTTGGAAATGAACGACTGTGGTATCAGGAAGGGCCTCGTGGATACAGACGACGGTAAGAAGTATAGGTATACCAATAAAGAGTTCTGGATAATGATGAAGGAAATGGGAGTGAAGATTGTTACAGGATCTGACGCCCATGAGCCGGAAGATGTACAAGGGTATGAAACAGAGGGATTCTCTTCTCAGACAATGAAGATGGCTGATGAAATTGGAATTGAGTTTATGGAATGGGAAATAGACGGTAAGAGCGTTTCATGTG
>JALFYG010000005.1 GCA_022784805.1 Spirochaetales bacterium | reverse complement strand
CTCCATAGCTAAAAGAGAGATTAGTGATGTTAATTTTCATTTCTTCTTCCTCCCCTAATGATGAGGAATAAGAAAACAGGGGCACCCACAAAGGACGTGAGGATACCTAGAGGAATCTCAGCGGTGGAAATAATTCGGGCTATATCATCAACCAACAACAAGAAAGTTGCTCCTAGGAGGGCTGAAGAAGGAAGAGTGAAGGAATAATCATCACCAAATATAAGACGTGAAAAGTGTGGTATCACAAGACCCACCCATCCGATCATTCCACTTATTGCAACGGCTCCTGCTGTCATAAGAGTGGAGGAAAAGATAATGATGAGCCTCAGTTTCTTTACTTCTATTCCCATACTCTTGGCTTCATCTTCATTAAGGGTCAGAAGATTGATTCTCCACCTCAATAGGAGGATTGGGATCAATCCCAATACAATTGGAAAGAAGGCAAAGACAAAGTCTTTCATCTTTACAGATGCTAGTGATCCCATAAGCCAATATGTAATTGCAGGAAGCTGATCCTGGGTATCTGCCATAAGCTTCACAAGGCTTGTCCCGCTGGAGAAGAGAGAGCTTATCATGACACCGGCAAGGACAAGGGACAACGTAGAGTCTATCCGGCTCTTTCTTGCAACCAACACCGCCAACAGCACCGCAACAAGGCCAAAGGTGAAGGAAGAGAGAGTAATCATAAAGTAACCGCCACCAAGGAGGATGGCGAGAGCGGCACCAAAACCAGCACCAGTAGAGGCTCCTAATAAGTCCGGGGACACCATAGGGTTACGAAATATTCCTTGGTATGAGGCTCCGGCAACAGAGAGTGCGGCACCAATTAAAGAAGCGGCTGCAATACGAGGAAACCTTATGTTTATCACGACTGCCTCTTCTGCACTGGTCCAGCCAGAGAGTGCCAGTTTACCCATAGAAAAGAAAGACAAAACCTTTGAAAAGAGAATCTTCAAAGCTGTAAAAGGGCTTACAGGATACCTGCCCACAAGAAAAGAGAGGGAGAACACTACCACAAAAGCAACTGGAAGAATAATCATCCCCAATCTATGTCCTTTCTTTCCTTCCATTACTCTTTTCATAACAAGATGGAGTCTAACATAGAAATCTTTGGGGTACAATGGAATTGTTTTCAGAAACAATTCCATATCATCCCCCTTTTTGTGGTAACATCTTTTAGAGGCTGAAATGGATTTAAAACTCAAGATTAGACTGGGAAAAGAAGATTTCTTGTATTTTGGTCCTGGAGTATCTGAACTCTTGGATAATATTGAAAAGTATGGTTCCGTATCATCAGCATCCCAAAATATGGGACTATCATACTCCAAGGCCTGGAAGATGATAAGAGACAGCGAAAATGGCTTGGGCTGCACTCTTGTGGAGCGCTCCACAGGAGGAAAAGGTGGAGGAAAAGCTCTTCTGACAGAAAAGGGAAGAGAGATCAATAAGCTATTCAAAACTCTGGAAAGAGACACCAATGAGTATTGCAAAGAGAGACTTGAAGAGTTGGAGGCTGAGTATTGGAAAAACCATGGTGGAATGAAAGAAGAATAGAATGGTACGAGAGGGCATCATCCCTTTGTGATTTCCAACCTCTTCTTTCAGAAGAAATAAAGGCTCTGATACCAAAAGACGAAAGTATCGTGGAGTTTGGATGCGGACTGGGATATGTATCTGAGATACTATCCAGATCCGGCTACGATATCTCAGCCTTCGATATAGATGAAAGGGTCATAAAAAGAGCAAGGAAAAGAAGCGGGTTGGATATTTTCCATACTTCAGACTACAAAACTTCCGATGCTTTTGGAGACACAGTATTGTTAGTCTTCTTTGGCAGGCTTTGGCTGGAAGATAATCTGAACACCATCCTTTCCCACGCCAAGAAAAGAATAGTTTCAATTCATAGCCTACACAGAGGACAGAATAATAATCTCAAATCCAGAAACACCCCTACCCTATCTGAAAGTATTTCCTATTTTAGAGAGAAAGGCTTCTCTGTAGAAGGAAAGGAACTCTCGATACCATTTCCTCAGCCTCTGAGGTCAATGGAAGAGGCAGAACTTTTTATAAAAGAAAATTACCCCAAAATGGAACCTTCTCTCTATTTTCCTTACATAAAAGAGACTGATGACAAAAATTACCCATTTATTCTTTTTAATGAGAAGAAAATGGTGATTCTTGACATCGAAAAATAAATTATTTCATTCAGAGTAACATTTTTATTACAGATAAAATATTGCACTATAACGAAAAACATACAAACTTATTTCAAAATGTTGAGTTGTTTTGACACTATTTTGAATAGTTCGTGTTATTTGGTTGAATTGAACTAAACTCTTATTTATTTTCAAAAATCCAAGGCTTATTCTTTTTTCTCAGAGGAGCCTTAAAATGGAAAAAGACACGAACAATAACAAGAAACCGCTGTTTTATTACATTACAGTGGTATTGTTGATAATCCTTATTTTAAATGCCTTTGTATTGCCTCTTTTCTCCGGTCACAGTGTAACGGAAGTGGGATACTCCACCTTCTTGAAAATGGTGGATGAAGGAAAAGTAAGGGAAGTCATGCTTAATGACAATTATATCCTTTTCACAGCTGAAACAGACACTGGAAGGATAACTACGTATCAGACAGGAGTATTCCCTGATGATGGACTGAGAGAAAGATTGGAGAATGCCGGGGTATCATTCACATCCTACATCGAATCCGAAGGATCACCATTCATCTCTTTCCTTATTGGTTGGATCCTACCTATATTAATGTTCTCACTTATTGGACGATTCCTTTTCTCAATGCTTAATAAGCGTGGTGGAAATGCAATGAGCTTTGGTTCCTCCAATGCAAAGATTTATGCAGAGAAAGAGACAGGCGTAACATTCAAGGATGTCCAAGGTGAAGATGAAGCCAAAGAGGCATTGGAAGAGATAGTCTCATATCTCCACAATAATGAAAAATACACAAAGATCGGTGCAAAGCTTCCTAAGGGTGCTCTTCTTGTAGGCCCTCCAGGAACAGGTAAGACCTTGCTGGCAAAGGCTGTAGCAGGAGAAGCCAAAGTTCCGTTCTTCTCTATTTCCGGCTCTGAATTTGTAGAGATGTTTGTCGGTATGGGAGCAAGTAAGGTAAGAGATCTCTTTAAGCAAGCTTCAGAGAAGGCTCCATGCATCGTATTCATCGATGAAATCGATACTATCGGAAAGAAGAGAGACAGCAACGGTATCGGTGGTAACGACGAGAGAGAACAGACATTGAACCAGCTTTTGACAGAAATGGATGGTTTTGATGGAAACAAGGGTGTCGTCATCTTGGCAGCAACCAATAGACCAGAGACTCTGGATCCAGCCCTCCTCAGACCTGGTAGATTCGACAGAAGAATTCCTGTCAATCTTCCTGACCTTCAGGGAAGAGTTGAAATTCTCAAGGTCCATGCCAAAGACGTCAAGATGGAAAGTAATGTCGACTTCAACGCTATTGCCAAAGCAACCAGTGGTGCCAGCGGCGCTGAACTAGCAAACATCATCAATGAAGCTGCCCTCAGAGCTGTAAGACAGGGAAGAAGCGCAGTTACACAGGAAGATTTGGAAGAAAGCGTAGAAACAGTTATTGCTGGATACAAGAGAAAGAATGCAGTTCTCAGCGAAGAAGAAAAGAGAATCGTCGCATTCCATGAAATCGGACACGCTTTGGTTGCTGCAAAGCAGACAAATTCCGCTCCTGTAACAAAGATTACCATCATTCCTCGTACTTCAGGATCTCTTGGATACACAATGCAGGTTGAAGAAGGTGAAAAGAACCTGATGAGCAAGGAAGATATCTTGACTCAGATTGCAACTCTCACCGGTGGAAGGGAAGCTGAAAAGCTTATCTTCGGCAAAATAACCACAGGAGCTTCAAACGATATCGAGAGAGCCACAAAGCTTGCCAGAAGTATGATCACCCAGTATGGTATGAGCGACCAGTTCGGTATGGTGGCATTGGAGACTGTAACCAACCAATATCTTGGTGGTGACACTTCCCTCGTTTGCTCACCTGCAACCAGTGAAGTCATCGACAAAGAAGTCGTGAAGATAATCAAGAGTGCTGAAGACAAAGCATTTAATATTCTTCAAGAGAACAAAGAAAAACTGAATGAACTCTCTTCCTTCTTACTTGAAAAAGAAACTATAACTGGCGAAGAGTTCATGAATATCCTTAACAACTAAAATAATCGGAGCTGTTAAATCCAACGTTTAACAGCTCCTTCTTTCTTCTTATCTGACTGTCAGTTTCAGTCTAATACCTCTCCCTCCATCCAGATAAACAGCTTTGTTCCCATCACCATCTACTTCTTCGTAGTACATGATGCCTCCTTTTTGTCTCTCCTCAGGGGTATCGGCAGTGACCATTCTCAGAATTTCATCCAAATCTTCACTTCCACATTCATTGAGTTCCCCTTCGTCAATCTTCTTTTTGATTGCGAGACCTACTTTAATAAACATATCATCCATATTGGACCTCCATTATTTAATACACGTTTTTGGCTCATTTTGCGTAAAAAAAGGGGTAAAGAATGAAAAAAAAAGAATCGATATTATTCCACTTATTGAATATAATAAGAAAAAGTTAAGTTACACGAAAATGGAGAAGTAAAAATGAAATACATGTCAACCTTTGAAATAGCAGAAAAATGGGGTATTTCTCATAGGCGTGTCAGTATTCTCTGTAATCAAAATCGCATTCCAGGAGCACAACGGGCAGGTAGTCGATGGATAATTCCCGAAGATGCGGAAAAGCCAAATGACGCAAGAATAAAAAGTGGTAAGTATCTTAAATCTAAAATGGAGGAAGAATCCAAATGATTGATTTAAAAGACATTATCAAGAGTTCTGAAAAAGTAAATATTGAAGTAAAAGCTGCTCAAGGAGGTTTGCCAAATAGTATTTGGGAGACTTATTCATCCTTTGCCAATACATTCGGTGGCACAATTATCCTTGGAATAGGAGAAGATAAAGAAACCAAAAAACTTATTCCTTTGGGCATTTCTGATGCAGACAAAATGATTACGGATATTTGGAATATCTTAAACAATCCACAAAAAGTAAGTAAAAAAATCCTCTTAGAGCGAAACGTATATAAACAACAATATGAGGGAAAAGATTATGTAATCATTGAGGTGCCCCGTGCGACAAGATCCTCAAAGCCTATTTATATCGGAACAGATATGTTTAAGGGGACATATCGCAGAAATCATGAGGGTGATTATCTTTGTACTGATTTAGAAGTCAAAACAATGATCAGAGATTCACTTGAAACATCTGCAGATTCCGCTGTTTTAGATAATGTAGGACTTGATGCATTGAATAGTGATAGCATTAAGAGCTATCGTTCCCGCTTTGAGATTATCAGGAGTGGGCATACATGGAACGGTTTGCCAAATGATGAATTCTTGATAAAGATTGGTGCTGCCCGAGTAGCTGAATATGATGGAAAAATCCATCCGACTCTAGGTGGTTTGATTTTCTTCGGTGACTTCATCAACATAATGAATGAACTGCCAAACTTTTTCCTGGATTATAGAGAAAAGCTTGCAATCGATACCCGTTGGTCTGATAGAGTATGTTCAGGAGATGGCGACTGGAGTGGCAATGTCTATGACTTCTATTTCAAAATAGTCGATCGTCTAACTTCAGACGTCAAAAAACCTTTTGTAATCAATAATAGAATGCTGCGTGATGACGATACAGACATTCACAAATCTTTGAGAGAAGCACTTGCCAATGCACTTATCCACGCTGATTATTACGGGCGACAAGGTGTTGTTATTAAGAAAGAGTTTCGTAAAATGACATTCTCCAATCCTGGTTTGTGCCGTATAAACATCGATGATGCCATTGCAGGTGGAACAAGTGACGCAAGAAATAGCAGAATATTCAACATGTTTGCTCTCATTAAAGTAGGTGAACGTTCTGGAATGGGGCTCTGCGATATTTATAATTATTGGGATGCTTACGGCTATGAAAAGCCAATCATCAAAGAAACATTAAATCCCGATAGATTTACATTAACATTACAGATTGAATATGCAAATAGTGAAGCAAAGACAAACGCCAACTCTGGCACATCAATTGGCGCAAATACAGGCGAAAACGCCAATCCTGGCACATCAATTGGCGCGAATACAGGCGAAAACGCCAACCTTGGCACATCAATTGGCGCAAATAAAAGTGAAAACGACAGCTTTGACACATCAAACGGTTTGAAGTTATCTGAAAACGAGAGAGCTGTTTATAATTACATCAAAATGAATAGTAGCATCACCACAAAAGCTATTTCTGAAGAATTGGGAGTACCATTAAGAACAACTCAAAGATACTTGGCTACACTAAAAGAAAAAGGTTTAGTTATCCGAAATGGAACCCAAAAAACTGGTAAGTGGGTCATTTTATAAGCGTTAACTGCGAATCTACATTTCAATATTTTGGCCCCTGTAATCAATCAGGGGCCGATAAGTCATAATAATTCTCGATTACTCTCCAAGAGTACCTGTTCCAAGAAGAGAACCCTGTGTGACAGGAATAGGACCATACTGATATGTAGAGACATACTGACCGTTCCACTTCTCTACTCTGGCAGCCTCAACTTCCAGCTTCTTCAATTCAAGTTCAACTTCCAGATTCTCTGCTACCTTCTGGTTATAGTAAGCAAGAGCATCTGCCTCAACCTTCTTGGCTTCAGCCTGGAGCTGAGCAACTTCAAAAGCTGTTTCAGCTTCGATCATTGCCTTCTCTTTCTCTGCGTTTGCTCTGATGATGATAGCTTCCTGCTCAGCCTGAGCTTCCTTGATCTGCTTCTGTGCTTCCTGCTGGGTAATCTGAAGTTCCTGCTCGGCAATCTTTACCTGCTGGGTTGTCTTCATTGTCTCGGCAATCTGCTCGTCAAATGCAGGTGACCAGTCCCAGTTGGAGATGGCAATCTGTGTAATGACAATAGGATAGTCTTTCATCTTATTCTTAAGAGACTCACTGATCTCTCCACTGATCTTTTCCTGCTGCTCTACAATCTGGTAGATAGTATAGCGTCCTACAGATTCCTTGACGGAAGCAAGCATTGTCTTCTCAATGGCGCTTCTGAGAGAAGCCTCAGTGTATTTTGTTGCTGCATCATATAGTCTTGATTCATCATAGATCCAGAATACATCCGCAGTTAATCCAACTGTCTGCATATCGCTTGTCACGGCACCGTCTGAACCGATAGAGAAGTCTATCTCATAGTTGACTGGTGCAAGTGAATACTTTCTGATTGACTGTGCAAACGGAATTGTAAAATGAAGGCCAGGTTCCAACACCTCTTCTCCTGCTCTTCCAAATGTTACAAGAATACCTCTTTCTGTTGTTCCAACACTTGAAAAGCAGTTGAATACAATAAACAAAGCCACGATAGCAACGAGAATGATGATAATCAGTCTTCTAACTTTCATTTCGTTTCTCCTTTAATAAAAGGAAATATAATCACATTCTGCGACAAAGTGAAGTGTTTGGGTGGATAATAATAAAACTATCGTTCAGAAAAGAAAGCCCGTCTGACTTAAAAATCCCCTACCAGACGAGCTTCACGCATAAGTATTTTTCATCCCTGTGATAGTTTCATACCAATTTATTAAGTAGTTTTCCCCAGGATGATTTGATACTACAACACCATCTGCACATAAAGCGCAATTAAAACGAAAAAAATAGACCACTATATTTCAAGTGGCCCAAACTGAGTAGGAAAACTCAATTAGTTATCTGACATAACTCTTTCTTTTCCTTCTGCAAGGAGCTTCTCCAAGAGAGATGCTGGATCGTTGAATCTTTCGAGAAGAATCATAGCAGCAATTACGTATGGCTTATAGGAAGCCTGCTTGTAGAGTGGTTCGATGTATCTGTCGAAAACAGAAGCGTCGACTTCACCTTCCTTACAGGAAACGCCTGTGATGTCTGCTGGGAGGCAGTGGAGATAGAGAGCCTTTCCATCTTTTGTAAGCTTCATCATATCTTCTGTGCAAGCCCAGTTCTTGAACTTAGCATTGTTCTCCAAGCACTTCTTCTCCAATGCATCGAGTTCATCGAACTTCTTCTCTTCAACGAGCTTTGTTCTCTCTTCCATAACAGCGAATGATGCCCATGACTTTGGATAAACGATGTCTGCATCCTTGAATGCCTCTTCCATTGTA
>JALFYG010000291.1 GCA_022784805.1 Spirochaetales bacterium | reverse complement strand
TATGGAGAAAAGCGTGGAAATTGAGATGAATCCCCAGTGGACTGGAGACAAGGACATAATTACGGAAAAGAAGAATAGTTTTTATCGTTCTATCTTCACTTCCCTCATCTCCTTTGGTGGTTATACTGCCCTTGGAGCAGTGGAAAGAATAAATGGAAACAGCGGTCCGAACACACTTAAGGTTGTTTTCGGAGGTATCTCGATAGTATCATTGATTAATCTAGTCAGCACTGCAATAGACTACTACAGCAGCGCAGGACAAGGTATATAAGGAATTGTTTATGGGACTCTTTTCAAAGTTCAGTGCAAAGATAAAGCAGTTATTCTCCTCAAGAAAGATAGATGAAGCTTTCTTTGAAGAGTTGGAAGACACATTGATTGAAGGTGATCTGGGAGCAAGGCTCACAGATGAAATCATTGAGACACTTAGAAGCGAAGCAAAATCCAAAGGATTGACTGAGGCTGTGGACCTTCAGAATCTAATGAAGGAGCTCTTAAGCCAGTATGTCTCAGCCTACGATGTTTCATTAAAAGAAGGCCTCAATGTATTCATGATCCTTGGTGTAAACGGTGTGGGAAAGACCACAAGCATTGCCAAGATGGCTTCTTGGTATACAAAGAAGGGTGAGAAGGTTCTTCTTGCTGCTGCAGATACATTCCGTGCAGCAGCTGTTGATCAGCTCGATATCCATGCAGACAGGCTTGGCATGAGAATTGTTAAGCAGAAGATGGGCTCAGACCCAGGGGCTGTCGTCTATGATGCCGTCACTTCAGCCATGGCTCAAGGTGATGATCTGGTCTTGGCAGATACTGCCGGAAGAATGCATAACAAAGAGAACTTGATGAGAGAACTCCAGAAGATGGATAAGATTGTAAAGGGTAGGGGCGTTAAGGAAGAGAACTACAAAAAGTTCATTGTCATTGACGCAACTACTGGTCAGAATGGAGTCTCCCAGGCAATGCTCTTCAATCAGGCTGTAAAGCTTGATGGAGTAATCCTCACAAAGTATGACTCTGCCGCCAAGGGCGGGGCTCTTGTGCAGATAGGAAAGATTCTTGGTCTTCCTATCGCCTTTGTCGGAACAGGAGAGGGCTATGATGATATCCATCCTTTCGATAAAGAAGAATACCTCAATGCCCTTATAGGTATGGAAATGTAAGTATGGGGAAAGCTCTTTTCTCTCTTCCTTTTTTCTTTCTCTTTCCTGCACTTCTCTTTGGAAGCGTATGGAATTCCAATGCTCTGGGACAGAAACTTTCAGAAAAAGAGAGCCTGGAGAAGATTGGTTGGGAAAGAGTGGAGGAGGAAGGAAAGATAACCCTTTACCATAATGGTATTGTAGAAAAAACAAGAACAGAATTCTTCGATGGATACGAGGAGAATACAGAGGAAGAAAATACTAGGTTTTTCTTCGATGAGAATGGAAACCTTATAAGAAAGATTGTCACCTCTTTAAATGGAAGTGAGGAGTACAACTACTTCTACTCCGACTCTCTTCTCTCTTCCTTCACCCGCTCTGTTGACTCTGTCGTCGTTGAAAAGTGTGAATACTTAAGAACTCCTGAAGGAGTGGTGTTGGCACTTATTAAGAATGAAAACCCTATCTATTTCACAGAGGACCGGGTCTATGAAGTCATAGACGGCACTTTGGAAACCTTTCTCTTTGAAGAGGAGGAAGAGAGCAGTGAAAGAGTCTGGGGAGATGACGGCAGCTATAAAGAGACAAAGAAAGAGAATGGTGAAACTGTAGAGTATTCATATGATGGAAACGGGCGCCTAGTGGAGAAAAAGGGTGAGAGTTTCATCATCACTTACTCTTATGATACTTCCGGTTCTATGTCGGAAAGCACGGAAGAGAATAGTGACGGAACCATTAAGACAGAGTACGTAAACGGAAAGGTAGCCTCGATCTCCACCTATACCACTTCTTCACTCTTGAAGAGTGTGAGAAAGCCTCTGTCTGACGGTACTTATGAGGAGACAAGGTACATAGATGGAGTTCCCCGCTATGTATTCCACTTTGATAGGGATGGAGAGAGAATACTGGAGGCAAGAGGCCTATGATTCCATTTCTTTCCTCCCGCTATGCCTTCTCTTCTTCCTATAAACAACGTGACAGGGCTATCAGGGCCGTAGTTGCCATCGCCCTCTCCCTTGTTGTGGTCAATGTTGTGATATCAATAATGGACTTTCTTCAAAATGGTAGATTTGAAGATATAAGGGATGTAAGAAGCTTCGATATCGTGGTCGAGGGAAAACATAAGGAAGAGCTCTCCCAATACTTTCCTGGTAGTATTCTCTTTGAGTATGGAGAAGGAGAAGCTTTGACATCAGACGGTGCTTATAATGTCAGATACATTTCCTCAGACTATGATGGAGGCTTAAAGATCTTGTATGGAGACTCTTCATCCTTGATGGTACCATACTCCCTCTTTCGTTCCTCAAGCGGCAAGATAACCCTATCTATGCTGAAAAAGGGTAAGGCCGCCACTACTATGAAGAACTTCGAGTATTCCATTAGTGGCATCTATTGGACAAGCGTAGGAACTGAGTTTGACCAGACAACCCTCTTCCTTCCCTTAGAGGAAGCAGATGAAACTGTGTACTTTCTTACTGCAATAAAGAATGTAGACCTAAAGGAAGGGGAGAAGATCCTTAAAGAGTTGGGACTGGACTATAAAACATGGAAAGAGCAGGAATCCAGTCTATATGCTGCTTTCTTTGTTGAAAAGACAATGATGTACACAGTCCTCTCCCTATTATTTGTAATAATACTTGTGTCCCTTAGGCAGTCAGTGAGAATCTTTGTCTCTTCCCATGACAAAGAGTGTGCAGAGTTAGAGATTATGGGAATGGGAAGAAAGAAAATTCTATTGATGATGGAGCTCTCTTTCTTCTTGATTCTCTTATTGGGAATAGTGTTGGGCTTGGTCTTTGGAAGGCTAGCGTTGATGCTTGTGGAGTATATTAGTGTTAAGTCTTCATCCATTTTGGATATGGCACTCTCCATGAGCTATGGCTCCATGGTCTTTTTCTCGCTCTTTTTGATTGTAGTAACCGGACTATCTGTATACTTTGAAAACATTAAAAGAAATAAAAAACCTCTTTGGGAGTTGATTCATGTCAAATGAACTCTTGAGAATCGAGAATCTATCTAAGTCATATTCCTCCGTTGGAGAAGGCGATAAGCTGGTTATCCTGGAGGACATTAATCTGATCCTGGAGAAGGGTGAAACCATCGCAATTACCGGTAAGAGCGGATGCGGTAAGTCCACACTTCTGTCAGTTGCAGCCCTCCTTTCTCCAAAGGATGGAGGAAAGATTTACTACGAAGGAGTAGATACTGATTCCATCAAAGAGAATGACAGGCCAAAGCTGAGAAATGAGAAGATGGGTTTTGTGTTCCAAAACTCAATGCTTCTTGAAGATTTTTCTGCCTTGGAAAACGTAGCAATGCCTCTTTTGATCAAAGGGGAGAAGAAAAAGAGTGCCTATGAAAAGGCTGAAGAGTATCTGAAGATGGTAGGGATAGAGGAGAGAAAGAATCATCGCCCCATGAAGCTTAGCGGAGGGGAGAGACAGAGGACTGCCATTGCAAGGGCACTCATTACAGAGCCAAGTGTGGTCTTTGCCGATGAGCCCACAGGAAGCTTGGATGAAAAGACAAGTAGGATAATTGAAGAGTTATTGATTTCTAGCGTAAAGAAGACTGGAAGGGGTTTGATCCTTGTAACCCACAATCCTTTGTTTGCAGCCAAAGCAGATAAGACCTTTATTCTTTCCAACGGAGTGTTAAATGAGAAATGATGGTGAAGGGCTTTATCTGAGACGAAAAGAAGGAAGGGGTATGGGAGTAAAATGGACTCTCCATAGCCTGGTTCCTGCTCTTTTGGTGACGCTCATTACAGCATTACTTGTATTTGCCATGGTTTTCATATCATCTATGACCACAGCCATAGACAGGATGATCGTGATGCTTGGTTCCGGTAATATTGTTTCTTATCAGAATTGTGATATCTCTCAATGGAGCGGGGCTGATAAGTATCATGTGGTGGAGGCAAGTGGCGTGGTCTTCTCTGAAAATGGAAAGAGCCTTGTTAACCTCAAAGGTATAGAAGAAGGATACTTTGATGGAGAGAGGGGAGAGACACTGAAGCTTACTACAACGGAAATCGAAGCAAGAAATCCTATCATTGTCTCCAAGACTCTCGCTGATAGGTTGAAGCTGGACTTTGGTGACACCATGACCCTGATGCTCTATGAAACCGAAAAGGAGAGGGCAAGGCCGGTTCTGGCTACAGTTACAGGAATCTTTGACTCCGGGTATGCACAACTAGATAGATATCTGGCTTATGTGGATTACTCCCTGATCGGAGGAGAAGGGGAGTGGGAAATAATTCTAGAGAGCAATAACGATACAGATAAGAGGGCAGAAGAATTATGGGCCAAAGGAATATGGTGTGAGACATATAAAGAAAAGTATTCCTCCCTATACCTTAATGTGAAACAGAGCGTAACTATACTCTATGTTATTCTTGCTTCCGTGGCACTCCTAGCAGCTTTCTTCTCCACTGATATAGTCCATGTTTATCTCACAAGAGATTACAGAGACATAACAGCTCTCTCTATTCTTGGAATGGAGAAGAAGAGGATAAGAAGGATATATCTGATTCTATCTCTAAGAGCGGTTATGGTGGCTTCTCTCTTGGGGACAGTTATAGGGCTTATTCTTGGTTCCCTTTCCCCACTCTTAATCAAGCTAGTCGCAGCATCCAACCCAAGCCTTGTTGAGTACTATATCTCATCCTTCTCTGTGAAGGTTCCGTGGCTTGCAATTTTTATAATGATACTGGCTATGGCTCTCCTTTCTCTTTTGACGCTTTTTGTCTCCATAAAGAAGGAAAAGGACTTGGGTGTCATAACACATGAGTCATAATACGCTTTCCTACTCGAAACTTTTTCTTATGCGTGCTACCCTTTTTCAGTATGAGTTTAGAAGTCTTTTCTTTAGGTACTAGTGGTATGATGCCTCTTCCAGGCAGATTCCTCACCTCTGTTCTCCTTCGTAGGAAAGGGGAGTTGTTTCTATTTGATTGTGGTGAAGGTACACAAGTATCTTTGAAGATGCTTAACCTAAGCTGGAAAAAGATATCTGCAATATTTATCAGCCATATGCACGCTGACCATGTCACAGGGCTTCCAGGGCTCTTGATGCTTTCCAGCCAAGTGGATAGGGAAGAGCCTTTATATATTTATGGACCACAGAAATTGGGTGAATATATCGAGGCATCAAGGAAAATCCTTGATATGTATATAAACTACGAAATCATATTCATCCCCACTGAGCCAGGAGAAATATATAGAGGTGAAGACTTCTCCATTAACTGTTTCCCTCTGAACCACACAAAGCCTTGTGTAGGATACTCCTTGGTCGAGGACTCAAGAAAGGGAGAATTCTTCCCGGATAAAGCCTTGGCCTTGGGTGTGCCTAAAGGCCCTCTCTTTGGTCGTCTGCAGCGGGGCGAAGACGTGGTGTTGGAAAATGGTACCGTAGTCAAGCCAGAGATGGTCATGGGAAATAAAAGAAGCGGACGAAAGTTCAGCTACGTTACAGACACCCTCTATTTTCCTGAGATCGCCGACTATGTCCACGATTCAGACATTCTTTTTTGCGAAGGAATGTTTGAGGATGAATTAAGGGAAAGCGCATGGGAGAAGAAGCATATGACAGCCCTTGAGGCTGCAATGGTTGCTCGGGACAGCAGATCTGAGAAGTTATGTCTCCAGCATTATTCTCCCCGTTACTCAGATAGAGAATTAAAAATACTCTTGAAGGAAGCAAAGACTATCTTCGAGAACACAATCCTTACGAAAGATAGGATGACCTTCGAAATACCTTTAAAAGACTAAATAAAATGGCCTCAGATTAATTTCCGAGGCCATTATTAAAACTCTAAATCTTACTTTGAGAGCTCTTTGATGATGGAAGCTACTGTATGGCGGGCAGTTACGACAACTAGCTTACCTTCAAGCTCCTTGACAGTAGTCTGAACATCCTTTGCTCTTGTGTAAGGAAGGATAGCATAAACCCTTCCATCCTTAGTGATTGCAGGAACATCAAAGGCTTCAGAAACCTTGGCATCACTTCCAGCTTTAAATGAAGCGACAACCAATGAGTAGTTTTCACTTCTTGAAGCTTCGATTTCTTCTTCGAGAGCTTCCTCGAGAGAGAGTCTGGATTCTTCTCTTCCTCCTGTCACTACCTTGACTGTCTTTTCAACTGGAACCTCGATAGTCTTCTCAACAACCTTTTCAACTGGTACCTCGACTGTCTTCTCGACGATTTTCTCAACCGGAACTTCCACAATCTTTTCAACGATCTTTTCTACTGGAACTTCAACTGGTTTCTCGACAATCTTCTCCACCGGTACTTCGACGACCTTCTCGACTATCTTCTCAACAGGTACCTCAACAATCTTCTCGACAGGAACTTCAACGACCCTTTCGACAATTCTCTCTACAGGAACCTCAACAATCTTTTCAACCTGAACTTCCTTGACTTCAGCGCCTTCTGTTGGGACACCCTTTTCGATGACAGTCTCTTTTATAAGGTCTACAGGAACTTCCTTCTCAACGATTCTGTCCACAGGAACCTTGATCTCAACTGGCTTGTAGTCATGCTTGATGATGATGTCAGCTTCAGCAGGAACTTCCTTCTCTGTCTCTACAGGAACTTCCACGATTTTCTCAACTGGAACTTCCTTGATGACTTCAACTGTCTTTTCAACAGGAACTTCTTTGATTACAGGAATCTGGACTTCCTTGATTACCTCGACAGGGACTTCCTTCAAAACTTC
>JALFYG010000285.1 GCA_022784805.1 Spirochaetales bacterium | reverse complement strand
ATCCATATCGAGGGTCCTCGATATAAGGTGCTTGCTGATCTTCTTTTCCATTCTGATGGAATCAACAGCTCTCATAATCAGTGCCATTGGCAGAGTTGCCAATGCCTCCTCTGGAGAGATGTTGAATTCCTTCTTCTCCATAGAGTGAAAGAATTCATCAATAGTGAAGCCTTTCTGCATGCACTCTTTCTCAATGGTGGATAGCATTATGTATTCTCTGTTCTTTACCTTGTTGATCTTGAAGCCATAGTAGTCGATGGTATCGAAGAGCTTAGAGATATAGTTATCTTCCATCTTTATTCTCCTTCCATCCAGCTCTGGATGAGAAGAGAGATATAGCTCTCACTGCCATCTCAGAAAGATAGAGGTCGACTACCTTTTCCATCTCATTCCCGCTCTCTAATAAGAGTAAGAACGCTTCATCATTTTTGACGTGGGGGGGGGTACAATTTTCTTTGTCTTATCCATAGAAATCATCTCCTTATATTATTAAGAACACGATTTTTGAAGAAAATGACCGGAAGAAAGATAGAAAAAACTTAAAAAAGATCGTTCTTCGGTCATTTTCATTCAAAAAAGGGAATAAGAGCGGGAATAAAAGAAGATAAAAAAACATGCTCTTACTCATGAAGTTATCTAACCTCGCTTTCTATGGTATGGCTGAAATTATCATTTGGGAGGGGGTATGATTTGACAATTACCAAAGAATTTCTATCGCCTCTATGATAAAAGCGAGGTTGTAGATAACTCCATCTCAAGAAAAACAACAATCAACAAAGGAGGATAAACCGACAAATATAAAGCCTGGGCATTAAGCATTCTTTCCATTGGGATATTGCTATCCCAAGTCTTTAAGTCTTTTTCCAAAGACTAAAGACAAATAAAGAGAAGACACTTGCTAAAATATAGATAAAGAATCACATGTTCTGTTAATCTTAATTAGAGAAGAAAAGAAGATATTAAGTCTCTGCAAAATATAGATGGGTAATGCCGGGGGAAATATGAATACAGAGAATACCAATAACAGTAGCATTAGAAAGAGCGGCGTCAGATGGGCTCTTGTTTTCTATGATGCTTTGATTTCAATAGGAGTAGAGTTAGTACTCCTTGTCATATATAGCGGGGCAGGTAATCTGGATTTCATGAGTATCGCGACTCATGGGCTAGTGTTACTAGCCTCAGTCATTGGCTTCAGATTCGCATTTGGAATCTACCGTACCATTTGGAGGTACGGTGGAATCCAGAACTATCTGAAGCTAATGGTCTCGGATGCCTTTGCTTTCGGTATCTATCTTTTGTTCTGTAGATTTATCATTCCTATCAAGAGAATCTCAGTGGTGAACATGTTATCCATGGTGTCCTTGATTCTTCTCTTGTCCCTTATGATCAGAATGGTATATCGCTATGCCTTTAAGTGTGGGACAAAGGATACACAGTTCGGCAGATTCCTTCTTTGGCTCTTAAAGACATTTGGAAGAATCAATGTCACCAGATTTCAGGAGATCAGGAGAGTCAAGGTTGCCATCCTTGGGGCTGGAAACCTTGGAAACACTCTCTACGCTGAAATCGGCATGGATAACAGAAGTCCATACGAAGTGAGATGCTTTATCGATAGCGATAAGGAGAAGATTGGAAGGTACATCAACGGATGTAAGGTTCTTGATGAGAACAATCTCTCCCCAGAGCATCTTATCCAGGACTATAACATCCAGGAAGTCTTCTTTGCTGTCCATGATTATCCTCAGGATAAGATGCGCTCCTTATATGAGAAGCTCAGTAAAGCAGGCATCAAAGTTAAGAACTATGATATCCCTCACATGATGGCAGGGGGAGAGAAACCACAGTTAAGAGAGTTTGAGATCGAGGATCTCTTATTCAGAAGACAGGAGACTATCATCAATGATAAGACTACTGCCTACTATAAGGGAAAGACAATTCTCATCACCGGTGGAGGCGGCTCCATCGGCTCTGAGCTTTGTAGGCAGATAGCCAGAATGGATCCCAAGAGGATTATCATTCTCGATATCTATGAAAACTCTGCCTATGATATTCAGCAGGAGCTGAAGATGAAATATCAAGGTAAACTTGATGTTTCAGTCGAGATCGTCTCAATAACAAATAAGAAAGGACTCTCTCGTGTCTTCGAGACCTATAGGCCAGATATCGTAATCAATGCTGCCGCTCATAAGCATGTTCCATTGATGGAACATAACTGCATTGAGGCTGTAGAGAACAATGTATATGGATGCCTCAATATCATCGAGCTCTGTGAAGAGTATGGAGTCTCTAGATTTATGATGGTCTCTACAGACAAGGCAGTTAACCCAACCAATGTGATGGGTGCCACCAAAAGAATGTGTGAGATGATCATGGAGGCTTATAGCACCAGAGGAAAGGTAAAATGCTCCGCCACAAGATTTGGCAATGTCTTGGGCTCCGCTGGTAGTGTCATTCCTCTTTTTAAGAAGCAGATTGCTGCCGGTGGACCCGTCACCGTAACAGATAAGAGAATTATCCGTTACTTCATGACAATAAGTGAGGCAAGCCAATTAGTCCTCGAATCAGGAGCCATGGCAGAGAACGGAGAAGTCTTCGTTCTCGATATGGGCAACCCTGTTAAGATTCTTGACCTCGCTAATAACATGATCTCTCTTATGGGAGCAAGAAACATCGAAATCGTTGAGACAGGCCTAAGGCCTGGCGAGAAGCTCTACGAAGAGCTTCTTGTAAAGAAAGAAGAACTGGAGAAAACAGATAACGATCTCATCTTCGTTGAGAAAGAATCTCCTATCTCAATGGATGAGCTCAATGAGAAACTTAACATTCTCTATGCAGCTACTTCTTCTCTCGATGACGATGGAGTAAGAGAGGCTCTCAGGAAAGCAGTTCCTACTTTCAGGAGACCAGAGGACGTAAATAATTCGAAGAGCCAAGAAAGAGAAATAGTATTTTAAATGGAAAAGAGAATAAGGAAAGAACATAAACCCATCGGAGTAATAAGGCTTTGATGGGTTTTGTTCCATTTTTCCAAGAGAATACTAAATCTTGTTAATAGAAGTTTTAATCAGGAGGTTTTCTATATAAGTATTTCTTACCCCTTGATGTTTATGTGCTCAAAGGGATACTTATTTTATAAGAAAGCAGGGAAATCAAGGAAACGGCATGGATTTTACGGGAACCCTTATAAGAGAATTTGCATTATTACCAAAGAACTGGGAATTCGTTCTTATAATAGTTGCTCTTCTTTCTGGATTGGTTCTTTATCTTCGCTATAAGAAAAACATAAATCCTGAAGAATTATTCTTCTCTTCTCTGTTAGCGTCATATATAGTGTTCATCCTATATATGACCATCATAGGAAGAAGACCTGTCACTAAGAGAGCAGAATTCATTCCATTCTGGTCATATGTAAAACCAGAACTATGGAATGAGATTCTTCTTAACTATATCCTCTTCATTCCTTTTGGCTTTCTCTTGTATGCCTCCCATGGAGATAAGAGAGAGATAAGAAAGAAAGGAATAAGTACAGTTGCCGCTGTATTCATCGGCTTTCTTATCTCATCTCTAATTGAGATTAACCAATTCCTCTTCAGCATTGGCCTTTTTGAGTTTGATGACATCATTGGTAACACTATTGGATGCTATATAGGGGTGATGATTGAGAGAAGATTATTGTCCATAGTCAAATAGATCCCCGGGATGAAAGAAAGATTTGTTTGACCTGAATGTAAAGTTGATGAAAGAATACAAATAATAGAATAAGTACTAATTTGGGAATCGGTTTGGTTTATTTATGGAAATGAATAATTCGTTACTAATTAATAGATTTTTTACACGCAATACTTTTAAAGAGCTTATCAATGAAGGATATTGTGAAACTTATTATGCCGTTATTGAACGATATGTGGATAATTTTCTTAATAAAACAAACTATGAATGTATAAAGGATGTTTATTGCTTCCTAAAGAACGATTATCCAAATGAGTATTATTATAAGAATACTTTGCTCAATAAGCTTTTACTTGGGATTCATAATATTAATACTACTACAGCTTTAACTGAAATCCCGATAGCAGGATCAAAAGCTGATTTTATTTTGATAAATGGCAAAGCTGTTGTCTACGAAATAAAGACCCCATTAGATAATTTTGATAGATTAATGGGACAGATAACGGATTATTATAAGGCGTTTACAAGGGTTGTTGTTGTAACAGGAGAAGAGGAATCAGAAGAATTGAACTCATTGCTTTCAGGATATCCTGTAGGTATCTGTGTTCTTTCAAAAAAAGGTTCTCTTAGTATTAGAAAGGAACCCAGTGAATATAAAAACAATCTTGACAATGATGTTATGTTCTCAATAATGCGGAAATCAGAATATGAGAATGTAATTTCTGTTGTTTCTGCTCTCCCTGAAACTACTCAGTGTCGGTACTACACTGCATGTAAGAACATTTTTAAGAGTATTGACACAGAAATTGCTTATTCTTTGTTTATAAAACAGTTGAAACAGAGGACGAAAGTCAAACCAGAGTATTTTAATGCATTACCATATGAACTGAAGTTTTTAGCTTATTTTTCTAATTACAAAAGTGTTGAGTACGATAAACTTTACAGTTTTCTTGGTTCACAAGGAGGTGATGGATGTATTTGCCCATCTTAAGAGGCCGTCAGTACGAACTATTGGCATTAAGAGAGTTAGTAAACGCCGATAAACTTAGTGAGAAAATTATCCCTATAATTGAGCCTGTAAAGGTGTCTTCAACATTCTTTAAAACTATTGACGCATTCATCGGAAAAAAACAACAAGTTGCAATAATCATGAATCCTTGTGTTGGAGACTGGAATAGAGAGATAAATAAAGCAGTTAATCAAGAATTTAAAAATGAATTTGATATTATATCTGAGAATGAATATGTCATTCCTTGTTATTATGTTTCTCCGGGGATGAGGACTAGAAACGATAAGAAATGTGTTTTCATTTGCAATAATCAAGACACCTTAGATTTTTATGAAATGAAGTCAAAGGAGATTAATCCTCTTTATGTTTTGATTCCGGATAGAAGTGAATTTAGAAGGAGGATTAGAAAAAATAGAATCCTTCTGGAAGATCATTTTAAAAAGAAGGATCGAAATGCAGATTATGCTTCTTGTGACGATGAATTCTTCTCTTCTGATCATCTTTATTATAGAGATGATAATTATGAAGGTTTTTCTGATTACTCCATAATTGGAGAAGAGTACAGTGACTCAGGATTTGCCCCTTATGCTGTTGCTATACATATAGTATATTTTGATAATAGTTCTTCTCTTAGAGTTGCACATTTTGTGTCTGACAGCAATTCAGATATAAAAGACGTTGCAGGAAAGTTTTTAGAGGCTGTTAAAAAATTACATAAATGGAATAAGACAAAAGGGTTTGGTACCATAGGTCTAGATGAGTTAGAGAATTGTTACTCAAAAGAAATCTACCCCGGCCTTGGTGTAGTAAAGAAGTATTCTATAATGCATCACATTGAAATTGTGGGACGTTTTTTGGATTCTGAATCATGATTTTCTGTGATAATTGTTTTAGGGATTTGGAATTACGTAATGTAATTAGAAATAATTCAAAAGGAAATGTTGGTGTTTGTCCTGTTTGTCATAAAAAAGATGTTACTCTTTATGATAGTGAAAAGGACAATTACTTGACTCCATATTTTGAAGATCTATTGGCGGTATTCACTCCTGAGGATAATTTAGCGTTGGACTATCCTAAGGATGAAATTCGCAATCTTGTGGACCAAATACAATATCATTGGAATGTTTTTTCTAGTATTGATAAAGATAGTCAGAAGAAAATTATTAAGGCGATATTCAGTGATACATTTGGTTATTCTGGAGCACTTTTTACTGGGAGAGTAGGAATTCCTGCTTTATTCGATGAAAAGTATTTGAAAGACAAATCTTTGTTTGGGAATAAAACTTGGGAGGAATTTAAAACTGAGATAAAGACCGTCAATAGATACCATTCAAAGTTGTTAAACTCAGAAATGTTTAAAAGTTTTTGTTCTTTCATCAGAAAGGAATACCGAAAGGGTGATTGTTTTTATCGCGCAAGAATATCTGATGCAAAGGGATTTGCCCCAGAAGAGATGTCCGCTCCTCCAGCAGGAAAGAGTTCAGAAGGCCGTGCAAATGCCAAAGGTGTTGTTTGTTTATATCTAGCAAATGATAAACAAACAGTCCTTCATGAGGTTAGAGCAGGACTTTTTGACTTTGTCACCATTGGTAAATTTGTGCTTCAAAAAGATATTACTATCGTGAATCTAAGAGGAATCAGCGAAATTAGTCCTTTTCTCAATGAAATGAATTTTCTTGATTACGCAATAAACAAGGATTATCTAGCAAAGATTGACGAAGATATGAGTAAATCATTGAGAAGAAGTGATTCTACTTTGGATTATGTTCCGACACAATATATCACAGATTTTATAAAGAGCATTGAGCATAATGGTAGTAATGAATATGACGGAATTGAGTATAAAAGCACAACAAATTCCAATGGATTTAATTTAGCTATTTTTGATCCAAGTTTGTTCAAATGTGAAAGTGTTGAAGTCATTGAAATTACCAAGTTGGAATATGACTCTAAGCCTAAAATTACTAATTGATTACTAAACATACTAGATGTTTTGGTGAAAACAATGTTAGATAGCTATCAATGACTCTATTTATAGCAAGAGTAATGTGGTTTGTCATTTTGAAGGGATAAATCTGACTAAACATGACAATTATCTTCAAGAATTGTTTGAAGCAGAACAAGACACTTTTGTTGAAAGGAAGAAAACTGAATTATCATTAAGAGTTGTCTTTACTATAAGAGTTGCAGGTTCAGTTATTTCTATAGGCTCAGAATAAGACTCATATGTTTCTCCATCGAGAGAATATGAAAGAGTGGCGTTACTCTTTGTTTCTAGTGTGACTTTTTCTATACAACATATTGTGTCTTGAGAAGAATTGGATTCATAAGAGACGATCTCATAGGAACTTATAGAAGGTGTAATCTCCTCTTCGCTTGATACGTTTATATTTTCTCCTTCGTTTTCTTTCTTTTGTATTTTTGTTAGAAGAGAAAAGTAAAAAGGCTCAATTAGTTCTGGAATATTCCAGAATGGAGTTTTCTGTATATGAAAGATAGAGCTATCTATTCTTCCATTATCAAAACGTGATGGCATCAATGGATTATGTTGTTTCCCTTCAACAGAGAATAAAGGAGGGATAATTATGAAGACCTCCTTAGGATCAAAAGATTCTTCGGCTTCTGTTATTTCTTCTATTCCTCTATTTCCTTCTGTAAAACGCTCAAAAACTATATCTGAAACATTACTGCAGCAAACAAAGAAAAGAATGAAATATATGGGAATTAGTTTTAAATACTTTTTCATAATCTGATTATGTTGTAGAGTAGTTTCTCGAAAAAGGAAATATTCTCTATGAATAAAAAGAAACTGGCAGTTACGATATTTATAGTTTTATTTTTGTCTGTTTTTGTGGTTGGAGCTATAACAGAATTTTTTCTTTCAAAATCTGTAACTGTCACAGTAACAAAGAAGAAATATTTCCGATTTGATTTTGAATTGGCTTTAGATAATGCAGAACTAGGACCGGGAGACTCAGTGGCAGTTGATCCTAAAGTTAAAAGTGATTCAACAGAGGAAATGTATGTTTTCATGAAAGTAACTAATCCGAGTGTCAACAATGTCCCACTATATACATACGATGTAGATGATTCTTGGATTGTTGTGGATGATTCAATGACTAACGCCATCGTATATGCATATGCCTCGTCTGACTCAATGGCTCCATTATCTCCGGGAGAAGAGACAACTTATTTGACGACCAAAATGACAGTGAGAGATATCTCAATTCCTGAATATGCAAGTATAGATAACATAGATTTCACGTTTGAGGTGTTTGCTGTAGGAACTGAAGGTATAGACATGAATCCAACAGATGCTTGGGCAGAGGCCAAACAGCTTTTCCTTCAGATTTGACATAATTGTCTTGATAGTAATTGGCAATTATTTGAAAGAATAGGCATAAAGAGGGCTATAGTAGGTAGACGTTCTGAGAGAAGAACAATCTAAGAAATGGAACGTAAATTGAGATGACGACACATTTCAATTCCTAGCCATCTATCAACAGATCAAACTTGCCAACAAAAAAATGCTACATGCAGAAGAGATAAGGGAAACAGCCAAGAAATACTCACGGTTAAGTGACAAGTCGCAGAAGATAGTTGAAGAGATGATTGACGCAATCTATAGAATAGAGAAGGGAAATGACGAACTGAAGGGTGAATCCTTCATGATAGAGGTTGTTCCTATAGAGGAATGAGGATAATGAAAGCTGCTGTTTACGGGCAGGCATGCAACACATATCCTGATTGTGAGATTGTCCATGTTTATGCGGAAGAGGAATTTCAGAGAATGCTGGAGGATGCAAAGTCCGGCAGGTTTGACATGATCATTGCAGAATCTGTTTTTCAGTTTTCGGAAGTCGTTTCAGAAATGCTGAAGACAACACGTGACTTGAGGCAGCATGACGTGGCAGTGTATTTCGAGAAGGAAAGAATAGACACTTCTCTCCTTAACTGGGAATTTCTTGTCATGGTTTGCTATGCATAAGAAGTGTATGGTTCTTACAGGATGTAAGAATTATTATTACACATTGTAATAATCGGACAAGTTGCGTGGTTTAATCGCGCCATTAGTCCCTATACATTCATAAAAGCTGGAAAAAGTGTGAATGCATAGTACGTCTGTATATAAAACTACTTATAGAAAAGAAACAAAGAGAACAAAGTGTTGTCGAATTTACTTTTTCTGGATTTTCCGCGAAAAAATGGTAGATTGTAGATGAAAGTGCCTGCCAAGGTTAAGGTTTTTCCTTCTTAAATCGGCGGGCCAGTCGCTTTATATGTCTTCAAAGAAATCTTTTTTTGAAAACAGCTTTGACTATTGATGAACTAATCTTTCGAAGATAAACCGTAAAGAAATTACAAAAGGGGAAGTAAATGCAACTATGTTGTTTGCAAAAGTAAGTACTTTTCTCAACCTACTTCAAAACTATAGTTACTTTATTAGTTAGTGTGTTAATATAATATGTACATTAACCAGTTACTAAGTCAATAATATGTTGACTTGTATAGAGGTTCTTTACTATATTAAGACAGGAAGGAAAAGAATAAACTTAAAAGTAATATTCCATTTGGAATGATGGCTTTTAACCTGAAGGAGAGAGTATTATGTACGCGATGAATTTTGCACAGGTTGGTACAAATATCCAAAAAGAACTGGAAAAAAAATCAATGACTCAGCAGAGTCTTGCGGATGCACTTTCCATATCAAAGCAGGTAATGAGCAAGATTATCAAAGGAGCAAAGGCAATCAATGTAAGCGAACTTGCAAAGATTGCTTCTGTACTTGGCATTACAACAGATTCTTTACTTACGATAAATATAGAATGTGAGCCTACAGAAAGCATGGCCTTTATGGGAACGATGCAGGATGATAAAACCCGTGAAAAAGTAGAGTTGCTCAGATCTGCTATTGATGAGATTCTGCTTCTGGAGGAACTTGCACGTGTCTGATATGAAAACACCGGAATTGACGGAAGCAGAAGCCCTGGAAGTAAAAGAATATGCCGCTTCCAAGCTTGAAGTCTGTAGAAAAATGAATGATATCATAGGCACTCAGATTTTTCAGATTCTTTCACTTTATGCCCGTGTCATATATTATCCTTTAAGCAAAGACTCAGTTTGGGGTTTTACCCGAATCAAGGGGGCGAGAGGAGATGGCCAGAGTCAGAAGCCGTTTGTTGTAATCAATTCTTCCATCCCAATAGATTGTCAGGTATTTGCAGCGGCCCATGAGCTCTATCATATATGGAAAGACAACAAGGTTGATGTTGTGCCATCCAATGTTATGGAAGAAGTGACTGGTGATCGTAATGAATTGAAGGCAAACCGTTTTGCTGCAGAATTCCTTGTAGAAGGAAATCTTTTATGGAAAGAGCTGAGAATTTACGACATTGCCTCTGATAATGTTTCCTTAAAAGATATATTGATACTTTCTGAGCTTTTCTGTGTTCCTTATAGAACTATTGTCAAACGTCTTTTTGAAATTAGTTTTATCACAAAGACAGATAGAAACAGATTTCTTAATGCTAGTGAACAGGAAGTGATGATAGCAAGAAAACGATATGCCCTTTCCATTCCTCAGGGAGATGAAAAGATTGCAATCGACAATCTTACGGAGCTGGCTGCAGATGCCTATGAAAACAAACAGATTACCTTCGAAAAGCTGGAATATCTTTTGGCTATCAGTAATCTGAAACCAGTTGATATTGGAATCGCAGAACCCGAAAAGAATCTTTTCCCTTCCGATGATGAACTGGATAAGATTATGGAGGAATAGGGGTGCTGGATAAAATCATCGTTGATGCAGATTTCTGTTTAAAACTTGGTGGAAGTGAAAAATACCTGTTTCTTTTTGAGGTCCTACCCTTGATTGCACATGAAATCTATATGCATAGGCATGCCTTTGGAGAGGTACGGTATCCTGCAAGTGCATCAAAACAGCTTTCAGACCTTATTTCGATTGGTAAGGTCAGAATAGTTGACCAAAGCACATTATCGCCAGTAGATAGAGCCGTTTATGATATGTCTTTTCAAGCTCTCAAAAGGGTTATGATTAATCCACTTAAACCAAACAAAAACAGAGGAGAAGCTTGTTCTTTGGCATATGCGAAAGCTACAGGAATACCAATTTTTGCGACAGATGAGGCACATTTGCAGCCAATCATTGATTCACTGTTGAATACGGGTATTGATGACATTACTTGTCTTCGCATCAGAAATGTGGTTGAAATGATTCGAGATGGAGAGATTGATCTTCCAAGGAAATATGCAAAAGCATTATGGAGGATTGCATATAACAACGAGAACGTAACAAACGCCAATGATATCTTCGATAGGGAGATATGGCCCCTATAAAAGTAAAATCAAGGACAACATTTGGCATATTACCTGTTACAACGTAATCATTTGGCCTCTTGCCAATGTAAATTGCTATTGAGCTTTTATTTTTGCTTTTCTCCTATCCGATCAGTCCAGTATTGTCGTCAAGCTTGCTGAATATGATTCAGAAATGAACTTCAGGATAAAGAAAAGCTTCAAAGGATCTCTGGTTAAGATTCTTTCTGATGTTGAGGAACAGACAGAACGCCTGAATGATGTGAAGGTAGTCATTGATGGCAGTTCTTTTAAGAGGAAAGAAACCAAATCTTATCCCGGAGCATCAATTAGGGAAATGGTTCTGAATGCATTCTGCCACGCCAACTATTTTATCCATTCCAATATCAAAATAAAGTTTTTCCCTGATAAGGCAAAGATATCCAGCCCAGGGGGAATCTTCAATGCAACCATGGATGATATCATGAATGGAGTTCAGACTTATCGTAACCCTAGACTTGTTAATGTCTTTGATAAACTCCATCTGATTGAAAACTTTGGCACTGGTATACCGAGAACACTTCAGAGTTATGAAGCTTATGAGGTCAAGCCGGAATTCAAAGCAAGTGAGAATTTCTTTATCGTGACACTGCCGAACGTGAATTATTATCGGATTGACCCAATAAATGACCCATTAAGTGATTTGGATTTAGAAATCCTGAAAGCTGTGAAAGAAAACCCTGGTATGAATACTGTTGCCATCACAGATAGAATAAATGCGATAAATCCATCTGTAAACAGAGACAAAGTCAAGAATGCATTAAAGCGTAATCTTGTTAATTATGTTGAGCATATTGGTTCAAAGAAATCAGGTGGATACTATCTGAGAAAGAAAGATTAACCTTGGTTTCTAATGTAAATGCATAAAATTTGCTGAAAGGCAGGAAAACTCAATGCCAACCTCAAGTATTTTCACAAGTGTAAAGATAACAGACCCTAAGAAAGCAGAAGCGTTCATCAACGCACTCGATGAAGCTGCCAATGCTCCTTATGTGAAGAAGGAAAGAGGAGATTCTCACATCCTGACAGACCATGAGGAGATAAGAAAACTTATGGAGAAGGGGCTTGAAGATTTGGAAAACGGAAGGACTCGTCCACTAGAAGAAGCCATTGAAGATATGAGGGATAGAAGAAAAGCTCCAAGCGGAGAATTCGCAGAGCAGATTCTGAAAGAACTTATCGATGAAGGTTATAGCGGTTATGAACTTCTTGATGAATTCCGAATTCGCCAATCCAAGGTGAGACCTGCTGTGGAGGCTATGCTTGAAGAAGCTAAGAATGTTGCAAACGGCAATGGTGAGTACATGACATATGAAGAGTTCGTCAAAGAAGTGATTGAAAAGAATGATTGTGACACCATTCTGTCTAAAAATGATCTCTTGAGAATAAATGCAGAGAAGATGGATCCAATCGAGTATATGGGTTTTCAAGAAGGCCTTGAAATTGGTATTAAGATTGGTGAAAACAACATGAATAAATCTGCTTCACTAAAGATGTACCAGGATGGATACAGCCCAGAGTATATTGCTAAATTACTGCAGCTCAGCTCAGAACAAATCATGGAGTGGATTGAGGAGAAGTAAAATGCCATCCTCAAGTATTTTCAATACAGTCAAAATCAAGACGCAGGAGGAAGCTGAAATGTTTCTTGCTGCTCTGGAGGCTGCTGAGAAAGCACCTGCCATTACCAGGGAAACTCCTAACATGCGGTATGTCACTGATCCCGATGAGATAAAGAAGATGTTGGAGAGAAGATAAAAAGAAGCCTAAAAGTAAAAACCTCCTTTAAGGTTTTAATGATTACCTGCAATCGGGTAATGATTAAAGCTCCAAAAGGAGCCCATTCTTTCTTGCTTTCTTTCCTTTTTTGAAAAAGAGAGAGCAAAAGAGAAAGAAAGAGAAAGAATCAAGAAGGAGATGAAAGAGAAGAAACGGTGAGAACCGGATCGTATGGGAAGAACGGGTACTGTACTTCAGTGCATTCCAGTTCCTTCACGTCATCCCTGAGAACGCATCCCTTTTCGATGTCGAAGTACCTTCGCTCGAAGTAGGATCTGGTTTCCAAGAGTACGTACATAGGCTTATCGCCTTTAAGGCTGTACTTGCTTGGATAACCCAGGAAGTCATACGCTAAACCATCAAATGGCTTGGCAGTGACACGAATGGATTTCTCTCCATTGTCCAGCACCATGGGGTAATAACCATCAAGGTTACGTACCTTCTCAATCAGAGGATTGGCGAAGTGAGCGGCATACTCATCTGGAGTCCATGCGGGCTTTTTCCAGTGCCTTGCCATCTCCCAGTCAAATCCTGTAACACAAGCCCTGAAAGTAGGGTCCGGTGAAAGGAATGATGTGTAGAGAATCGGATGGAATGGTTTGTCCGAGTGAGTCATCTCATCTGCAAGGAAGATATTCCCGTTGTAGTGAACCTTCAGCTCAGTATTGAGTTCGAACTTTCTTTGCATGATTTCGGCTCTTGTAGGTTCAATGATGAAGATGATCTTGCCAGGTTGTAACCAAACCACCACGGCTTTGACAAGAATGCTGTCGTAGCCATCTTTCTTGAGAACATCGTTCTCTATCCTTATCACAACTTCCTTTTCTATTCTTGCTTCATATCTTTTTTCTCCACTCTCGTTTGTGGAGAGGTTTGAAGGAAGATAAGAAGAGAGGGATTTGATGAGCTTATGAGGAATGTAATAGTTACCTTCCAGTACTTTTCTTCTCATCAGGCCACCTCCTTTACAACTTTGCAGATAGCGTATTTGGGACGCTTTTCTTCAAAGGTTTTCTCGAGGATTCTGTAGGTGACATCACCTATAACAATCCCGTTAAGGTTGAAGTGTTTGTGCTCCAGGTCATGTTTGGTTACGAATACCTTGATGAATTCTTCGTCGCCTACAGTATACTGGTCCGCATAAACATCATCCCATGAGTTGGTGTGTTTCAGTTTTCTGCTGGTGCTTGTCAGCGTTGCTTTCAGTGTTACCTTCTTGAAATTCTTACAACTGTATTATATACTATATTTGTATGATACCATAGAAGAGGTGCGTCATCAAGTGTCGAAAAGGAGAATTATATGGCTACTACAGCAGAAAGAATAAAACAGTTGAGGAAGAAGAAAAGTATAAGTCAATCTGAACTGGCAGCGCTGATCGGTGTCAAAAACAACACCGTATCAACCTGGGAAAGAGGAACAAGGAAACCAGATTTTGAAGCTCTGGACCTTCTGAGTGATTACTTCGAAGTATCGTTTGAGTATATACTTGGAAGCAGCGACAAAGAGGAGGCTAGAGTAAAGCCTACTCAAAAGGAACTGGATACTTTGGCACTCTCATCAATAGCCGATGAGATAAAGGAGATTACAGAGAAATATTCAAGACTAAGTGATAAGTCACAGAAGATGATTGATGCGCTTATAAACGCAACCTATCATTTGGAGAAACAGTGTGATGAGCTGAAAGGTGAAACATTTAAGATTGAGGTTACGCTGATACAAGATTAAAGATAGATGAGGTTCTTACAGATTGTAAGAGCTTTTTATTACGATGTGTAAGAATCAAGGGCTGCGACACTTAATGTCGCAAGTTTAGTCCCTAATCATCTATCAACCCATAAAACTACCAATATACAACCTCCATAACACACCCGTATTCGTCACTATTCACTACTTTTCCACTGTTTTAGCCGCTTCTGCCCTATCACACGGGTTGAGGAGAAGGAAAAAGATGAAAAGGAGTGCGGATGACCACAGGAGAAGGTGGTACGGGGAGAAAAAGAGGTGTAGAGAAGGTTAGAGAGGTGCATATCGACACCAATCCCTAATTATCTGTCTACCTA
>JALFYG010000283.1 GCA_022784805.1 Spirochaetales bacterium | reverse complement strand
CTTCTTTGAAGAAAACTAAACTTCTTATCATCTCCTAAAGTTTTGTACCCCCAAGATTTCTCTCTTTGGGGGTACAGTTTTCATTAAAGCCTAAACTCTCTCAGAACAAATTATTCCAATCCACATCCAATGGGTTGATGCTTGCACCAAGAGTAATCTTATAAGCACTCTTATTGTGTGTAATATCCTGTTGCCACTCTAAGCCTGCATCAAGCTTAAATGCTTCCTGGAGATAGTAGCGGAAGTCTGCATCAATAATAAGAACACTAGTCTTATTTCCAGCAAGAGCAACAAGACTATCCATATGGCTGTCGATGGCTTCTCTATCACCATACTTACTTTCAATGCCATACTGACCTCTTGTCAGGTACTCAATGGCGAGACTAGCTTCAAACGGAGCATCTGTGTATTCAGCATAGAATCTGAAAAGATTTGAATCCGGGCCATATTTGAAACCAAGATAGTATGCATCGTTATAGTAGACATAACCGCTACCAGCAAGAGAAACAAACTGGAATGGGATGGTGAACTTACCTGCGCCGTTATGCTCTGTGTTTCTGTTATACATCAGAGGAGTAAGGTAATACCATTCAGCTCCAATATTGAGACCATTTTCCACCTTAAATGTGTCTTCTTTCAAAGTATAGTCTCTTCTATCAAACTTGGCGTCTCCGATTTCTTCTCCGTCAAATACATGGTACTCAATACCTGCACTGAATCCCATGGCCATAGGCTTGGCGCTATGTTTTTCATGTGGTAGATCAAAGTCATCCATGGCAAAGCCACCGAATGCTCTCACTGGCCCTACCTTTCCTTCCAAAATAAGGTGCAGGAATACGTTACTGTAATCATCCTGGTTGCTGTCGTGCCAAATGATGAGAGGAGAAGCATCCAGGAAGTTTGGATCCTTTCCATAGATATTGTTCAGTTCTGCGATTGTGATCCTGAAGTTATTGTTATAGAAGCTCCACTTATGGGCGAAGATAGTTTTCTGGACATCATGATTGTCACCAACCTTATTATAGTCCATCCACATCTTTGGAGATATGATTATGTAGTTGAAATTGAAGTTCCAGTCATTCTTGAGAGGGAGACGGAACTCTGTCCAGATGTTATCGAGGTAAGGCTGACTGTCAGCGATTGTAAGGTCATAAGTACCTGGGCCCCACTTGATAAGTCTTCTTCCAAGGGAGATGAAGAAGTTACCGTTTTCGCTGGTCCATTCAACAAAGCCAAGTCTTGGAAGTGACAAGTCAATTAAGTTTCCGACAAATGGAAGGTTTGTTGAGAGGGATGATGGATCCTGTAGATTAACAAGGACATCCTGCATAATGTCCATTCTTGTAACAAGAAGGAAGTTATCTAGGCGTGCTTCGAATCCAAGATCCAGGAAGCTGGTCTTGTCATAGGCATTCATCCAATAATCCTGTCTCTTCATCCACCAATCGTTGTCGAGACTATTGTAGAATCTAGGATCCTCGACATTATTCCAGTCATAGAATTCTTTCCCATCGTCATCATTGTAATAGAGTCCAGATGTAGGAATGTTGTTTCCCGTGTAATAGGTTTTGACTGAAAGAATTGTGTCTATTCCTGCCCATAGAGACAGAGAGCACATCAGAACAAGTGCGACGATCAAAATCTTTTTCTTCATTTTTTCCTCACTTTGTTATATAGCTACGCTTACTCCAAGAGAAAGCTGGAAGTCTGTCTTATAGTCACTGTATGTTTTGTTTTCTTTATTAAAAGAAGCTGTTCCTATCCAATCGGCCTCTCCATAGAGACTTATTCCTGGCCAAGAGAGAATATTGGAAATATCAAAGTCACCTTTGAGAGATACGGTTACTGCCCTCAGTACATTATCTCCCGTAGGTGTTGATTCCTTTATATTCGCTTCATCTTCATTCTTCCCATATTTGTTATGTGATGAATAGATGCTCATTGCACCATGTTCCATTAACTGGACATAGAACTCAGCATTTCCCCAGGAAGGAAGAGTGTAAGTAACACCAGTCTTAACGGTGTTGGTGTCTCCACCATACCTATAGCCTATGTATTCGAAGAACGGAATATGACCATAAGTATCGTTATCTGAACCCTGATGGTAGTATCTGGATACTTTTATAAAGTCCATTTCGTCCCGTCTATATAAGAGAGGAGATGTAAGAAGATACTCGGAGTAAAGGGTGAAGATGCCCTTTGTCGCTGTAAATGTGTACTCTCCACCAAGGCTGAAGCCCCATGCGTCACTCTGTCCGTCTCCCTCATGAGGGGCCCTGGCCTGATCCATTGCATATTGGGCATATATTGATAATCCCTTGGTAACAGCTGCATTTACCTCAATATACGCCAAAGCATTAAACATGCTTCTGTTATTAAGGTTATGGAAGAAGAAAGAAGGATTTAGGTACCCAATATCAAAGACATTATACTTCCACATTACATTCTCGCTTACTTTCAAAGAAACCCTGTCGAAAATTCGGAAATCGAGGGTGTGGATCATGTAGAGCCTAGCTTCTGTCGTCGGATCCTCGGAATCTGAAGTAAGAGTATTGAGAGGCATCAGAACCCAGTCATAGGTAAAATACTTATTGAAGAAAGTGGCACGGAAAGAATCTGTGTAATCAGAGTGGTCATCGACCAACAAGGAGCCTATGTGACTCTTTCCCAGCTTCATTCTGTCTCTAGAGAAAGAGACGTTCCATCTATCTCCTCCCACACTGAAAATAGCACGGCGGGGCCAGATGAAACTGAAGTTCTGAGTGTTGGTAAAGAAATTGGATGAGAGTTTATCTGAGAAATACTTTGAGGAAACGACGTAAGGGGTATTTTCCGGGTCTGTTATCACATAGGAGGCTATATAACCGTCACTTGTCATTATGTCTTTCAAGAGACCATAGTGGTCATCCATTGCAGCCCTGCCATACCTATAGAGGATATCAGCAGAAGTATAGAACATTTCTCCCGTGGAGACTTCTCCCCATAGTCTTATGAGAGGCTTTCTGTCCGTCCAACTCCTCACCCACTCTTCCTCGGTATCGAAATCAGAGTTTGTATGGGCGTAGAATTCGTTGGAGAAAGTGATGCCTCCGGAGAGGGAAAAACCATCTTCATACTCCCACCTGAGGCCTTTGTTTATTTCTTCTTCCACACTTTCATAGAGTCTCTTACCTTCTTCATTTAGGGAATTGGGATCTATCTTTGACAAATACAACCTTGCCTGACTCTCAGTCCAAGGCCTATTTGTATTGGGGGAAGCAAGGGTAGAGAGGGCATAAAGAGCATCCATCTCAGCGTATATTGGGGAATCTGTTTCTATAAACCTAGCGTCGACTTCTGATGAAAAAAGAGGAAACATGAACAATATAAATATCACCAGTACAAAAACACGCTTCATATCCCAATATTAACATATGGTTAGAAAGCGTCAAAAGATTTGTGATAATTCAAAAACAATGTGTCATACAAAAATGGGAAGGCTTTTCAGTTCCTTCCCAAATTATATACATTCCCTTGATTATCAGTTGTTACCTTTTGGCATATTTGTTCTTCCACCATCCATGTTGAAGAACATTCCGCCTCCTTTCATTCCGCCTCCGCCCATTGAATAGTGGTAGCCTGAAGCTGTAGATGTGGCAGCAGCTGAATAAGACACAGTACCACCGGATACAGTAGTAGATCCAAGAGAGAGGCCATTGAAGACGCCTTCACTTTCAATCTCTGCGTTGACTGTTACACTGTAAGTCTTTCCCTTCTCCAAGTCTTCGCTCATTACAACTACGTTGTTCTGAGAGTTTTCATTTGGAAGAGTAAATGCAGCGATTACCTTTCCGTTTTCATCCTGAAGAGCAAAGCTCTTACCGGTTACATCGAAGGAGAAGTTGATCTTATCACCACTAGTTGGAACATTGTTTCCTCCGCCGACACCGATCAGTGTTCCACCAGTATACCTGATGTTGTTATCACTATCACAGTCGATTCCAAGACCCATTCCGCCTGCGCCAAGGATTACTGCTGTTCCACCAGTCATAGCTATGGTGCCGTTACTGTCGATGCCATCGTCTCCACGAGAAACAGCAAAGACATAACCACCGTTGATTTCAATGGAATTACCAGCGTTTATGGCATCGTCAGTTGCAGACACTTCAAGGATTCCTCCGTTGATGACAAGCTTATTCTTGGCTTCCAAGCCTTCTGGACTAAGGCTCTCTTCCTCACTGATTTCATATGGAGTGCCGGTAGAGTGAATCTTTACCACACCTCCGTTGATGGTAAGGATAGGATCCGGGTCGTCAGAAGTATCTTCAGTCTCTCCA
>JALFYG010000270.1 GCA_022784805.1 Spirochaetales bacterium | reverse complement strand
GTGATAGTCTCGTTCTCATCATACTTTGGATCGAACTTTCCCTCGCTGTTAAAGACAGAAGTACACTTCTTGAATACGACACCACATACCTTGCCGTCTTTTTCAAGAACTTCTTTTGGTCCCCATCCGCACTTGATCTCTACGTCGTCTTCCCTGGCCTCGATGATCTCATCCTTGGATGCTGGCATAATGTCTTCTGTCTCCAGAGAGAGCATGGTGACCTTTCCTGCCCCGCTACGCTTACTTACACGGGCAGCGTCAATGGCGACGTTTCCGCCTCCGACGACGATGGTTTCATCGGAGAAGGAGAGACTACCGGTATTTGCTCTTTTCAAGAATTCAATGGCTGTCTCTGTGCCTTCAGCTCTCTCTCCTTCGACTCCTGGGTATCTTCCACCCTGGCAGCCGATGGCGATATAGAAAGCCTTGTAGCCTTGTTCTCTCAAGTCTGAGAGAGTGACATCCTTACCGACTTCCACGCCTGTCTTGATCTCAACACCCATCTCTCTCATGATCTCTATTTCTGCGTCTATTACATCCTTCTCCAGCTTATAAGATGGGATACCATAGGTGAGCATTCCACCAGGTCTCTCATTCTTTTCAAAGACAGTCGGGTAGTAACCCATCTGGGCAAGGAAGAATGCACATGAGAGTCCTGCTGGTCCTCCGCCGATAATTGCAATCTTTTCCTTCCATCTACCTACGTTGGAAGCAACGACAATTTCAGGAACATAGCGATGCTCTGCCTTCATGTCCTGCTCTGCAATGAACTTCTTGACTTCATCAATTGATACAGCCCTGTCGATGGTTCCTCTTGTACATGCGTCTTCACATCTCTTATTACAGATTCTTCCGCAGACTGCTGGGAATGGATTTTCCTTCTTGATGAGGGCAAGGGCTTCTTTGTACTTACCCTGAGATGCCTTCTTCAAGTAGCCCTGGACAGCGATATGGGCTGGGCACGCTGTCTTACAAGGAGCTGTTCCTGTGGTGTGACAGTTGATTCTATTGTTATCACGATAGTCTTCGTCCCACATATCCTTTCCCCACTTTCTCTTGTCTGGAAGTGGCTGACGAGGATATTTAACCTCTGTTCCATCTTTCTTACAAAGCTTCTGTCCAAGCTTCAAAGCCCCGGCCGGGCAGTACTCAACACACTGGCCGCAAGCCACACAATTCTCTTTCTTTACATGGGCTTTGTAAGCAGAAGCAGACATATTAGGAGTATTAAAGAGCTGAGAGGTACGGAGGGCATTACAGATCTTAACGTTACAGTTACAGATAGCGAAGATCTTGTTTTCCCCGTCGATATTTGTAATCTGATGGACAAAGCCATTGTCTTCAGCGCGCTTCAGGATTGCTATGGCTTCGTCATATGTAATATCACGGCCTCTTCCTGTCTCCCTGCAGTAGTCAGCCATATCGCCCACACCGATACACCAATCCTGGTAATCATCTGCACACCCCTCGTCCAGCTTCTTTCTTCCATATCTACAGGAACAGATAGATGCGCCTAAATGGCCTTCATACTTCTTAAGCCAATAGGAGATGTGCTCCAAATCCATGGTGCCATTCTCCATCTCAATGGCTTTCTCAACAGGAATGACATGCATTCCTATTCCTCCGCCTCCTGGAGGAACCATCTGTGTTATTCCTGCCAGAGGCAAGAAGGTCATGCGTTCGAAGAACATGGCAAGTTCCGGATGTCTGTCCATAAGGGCAGTGTTCATGTTTGTATACTCTGCGCTTCCCGGGACAAAGAGAGGAATCCAATAGTGCCTGTCTTCTTTCTCATAGGTTGTGCCAGGAATAGGGCCATCCTTTGTATACTTGTCACCATAGTCATACTCAAGCATTCCAAGAACAGAAAGCTTATTGAGAGTTGCCTCTGCCTTCTCTTCTGTCATGCCCACACTCTTACTCATATTCATCATCTCGGAGTATGGATATTTCTTTCTGACCTTCATTGAGAGTAAGAGATCAAGGGCATTCTCAGACATCTCTTTATCAAGCTCGTCTTCAAATATACAAGCAAAGCCCCAATACTCTGGGTCTTCCACTGTTATTCCCTTTAACTTTCCTGCAGCTCTATCTGTTACATTTCTGACGAATTTCAATAACTTGGGATTAGGTGTCTTGTCGTTCATATGTGCTGGCACATACTTCTTGCTAATTTCCGGCATTTATCTCTCCTGATACTTTTTTTGACTATAAAAATTGTACACTAGAAAATAAATGAAAAAAGTAAAATTAGAACTAAAAGTTTAGGTTTTTCCTACTTTTTGTTTTACACTCACCTCTTTTATGTAAAAGAAGATATTAAGACAAAGAAGGAGAAGCAAAGTTACGGGAATTTATGTTTTCCTTCATTCTCTGACAAGAAGTAATAATAAATGTCTCCAAGAATGTAACAAGAAATGCCACAATAAAGAGTGGAATCATATATAACAGAGGAATTGGTATCATTCTCTTAAGGGCGGCAAGGATGAAGTTCTCATCAAAGCCGAAGGTATAATAGTAAGTTGCCGTTGGGTGCACTGTGGCTCTGAGAAGCAAGTTCACGATATGGGCTGCAGAGGCCATGAACATAAAGAAGAGCACGGAACGAAGTGCATTCTTAAAATTAACTTCAACCAAACCAAGAGAAACAAATAATACTCCGAGAACAACCACCAAGGCATGGGTGCCATAGTA
>JALFYG010000259.1 GCA_022784805.1 Spirochaetales bacterium | reverse complement strand
TACTATGTTTGGATGAATGACCGCAACGACTTGGTTGCCGGTCAGATTCCAGGCTTATATGAATCCCACGCAGATGAAATACATTCAGGTAAAAAAGATCAAAGAGTTATTTCCCCAGACCATAACAAACCTGTAAACCCTGCAATAAGGGGAGAGAAGGGAAGTAAGTTCTATTACTCCCATTTCCAGGGAGAACTAACAACAAACAAGGAAGGTATCAACTACACATCCGATGACAGTGATATCGATAGATGTATAGAGATGTTCGGGGAGGATCATGGAGAAAAGCCGGTGGTAGCCTTTCTTGGTCTTTTCTATCCTCATTGCCCTTATGGTGTCGAAGAGCCATATTTCTCTGCAATTGACAGGAAGAAGCTTCCTTCAAGAGCTTCCAAGGGAGTAGGAAAACCTTTGATGCAGGAAGAATTACGCTCTCATATGGGCATAGATCAGTTGGAAGAAAAGGATTGGAATGAACTGAGGGCTGTCTATCTTGGAATGTGCATGAAGATCGACGCACAGTTTAAGAGACTCTGCGATGGTCTCAAGGAAAAGGGAGTCTACGATGATACTCTCATTGTAGTGCTATCAGACCATGGTGATTTCTGTGGGGATTACTCTCTTCCTGAGAAATCTCAGAATACATTTGAAGATTGCCTTGTCAGGGTTCCTTTCCTTATCAAACCTCCTAAGGGAGAGAAGGTTGACCCAGGAGTATCAAATAGCTTGGTGGAATTGGTGGACTTCTATAGGACAGTAATGGATTATGCTGGAGTTGAGCCTGACCATGACCAGTTCGGGGTATCTTTAAGGCCTGTCGTGGAAGATAGAAACAAGGAAGTAAGGGAATATGTCTTCTCCGAAGGCGGAAGAATGCCATATGAGTGGCAGGCAGATGAATACCATGGAGTATGTGGTAAGAACGGAAGTATTCCTGAAGTAAGTGATTACTGGCCTAAGCAGATTTCTCAGACCAATGGGGATGCCCACATCAAGGGAACTATGATCAGAAATCATAGATATAAGTATATCAAGCGTGCCAATGGCAAGGATGAATTCTATGATCTTGAGAAAGATAGACTTGAAGAGAAAAACGAAATAGATAATCCAAAGTACAAAGATGAGATATTCAAACTGAAAAACGCAATGCTGGATTGGTATCAGGCTACCTGTGACATCGTTCCAAGAAAAGTAGATAACCGAATCAGACGCTCCCAGGTGGAAGCCATGACTGCGGGGCTCAGCGAAGAGGTCAAAGCTGACATCTTCAAGCAATATGAAGAGGGCTTGGGAGGTATGATGCTGGGCGCTCTTGTGAGAAAGGCTAGAGAGAGTCAAAATATCGCTAAATAATTACTAAATCAAAAATTACAGGGTGGTTTGAACAAAGAAACTTTGTGCAAAAATATTTTTTATAAAATTTATAAAAAAGTTCTTGCGTTATTCAAAACCTCTGTTATCATTTACACATAATTAAATTGATTAATTATATTTTGGAATGTTTTTCTTCCAAGAAAAAAAGGAGACATTATGAAGAAGACTGTTTTTGTACTTCTGTTGGCAGCACTGATGCTTTTCGTATCATGCGGTAAAAGCGAATCAAAATCTAGTTCTACTGGAACAACAACAGCAACTACAACTGTTGCAGAAAAGAAAAAAGTAGAGATCAATGTTGGTATCAACACAGGTTGGGATACTCTTTCCCCATTCAGATCAAATATCGGAAACAACCTTCCTGTAATTTCCACTATCACTTATGAATCCCTTGGTTACCTTGATGGATCCAATACACTTGTTCCATGGATTGCAAAGGAATGGAAGACAGAAGATAACGGTGTAACTTATGACATCACTCTTTGGGACTATATCACAGACAGCAAGGGAAACAAGATCACTTCTGAAGATATCGTTTGGGTTGTTGAAACAGCTGTAGCAAAGGCTCTTAAGCCAAACTATAAGTATGTTGAATCTATTGAAGCTTTAGACGATTACACTGTAAGAGTTAAGTTCAACAATACTCTCGTGGGTGTATTCGAGACATTTATGACAGATACTCTTGTCTGCTCAAAGGCAGCATATGAAGATGCTGGCGATGACTTTGTTAGCAGTTGTGTCACAACAAGTGTCTATGAAGTAACCAAATTTGTTTCCGGATCATCAATGGAATACACACTCAGAGACGACTATTGGCAGGATTACAGCCTCCTTCCAGAGCAGTTGAGAGCTACTGTTGACAAATGTACTGTACACATTATTCCTGAAGCAGCTCAGCTTGGTATCGCACTTGAAACAGGTGTCGTTGACTTCGTAGTTAACTTCGCAGCTTCCACTGCTGTCCAGTTTGATGGGGACAGTGACTACACTCTCCAGAGAGCAGATGCAAGAAACGGTATGCAGATTTACTTCTCCGGTGCAGAAGGAAAGGCTGTTGCAGAAGATAAGTACCTGAGACAGGCTATCTGCTACGCAATCAACAACCAGCTGTTGATTAATGCTGCTCTTGAGGGCTATGGAACAGAAATGCACGACTCAGCAGCTACTTATGCAATGGGATACCAGAAAGAGTGGCTCGATGAAGAGTACTATCCATATGATGTAGAGAAGGCAAAAGAGTGTCTTGCAAAGTCCAACTACAAGGGCGAGGAGCTTGTTCTTCTTGGTTCATCAACAACAAAGACTGTTGCTGAAATCATTCAGAACTGCTGTGCTGCTGTTGGAATCAACATCAAGCTTGACCTTAGACAGGTTGCTCTTGTTACAGCCATCAGACTTGATGGAACTCAGTATGACATGTTCATTAACCAGGTCGGCGGTATCACACTTGCAAACCACTGGAACACAAGATATGACTGCAGAGCTTATAAGACAGGCGACGCAACAAGTAGACATGACTATGTTCTTGCAGACATGATCGCAGAAGCTTCAACAGTCGAGGGCTTCACTCCAGAAAACATCAACGCTGTCCACGAGTATATCAAGGAAGAAGCTTATGGATACGGTATGTATCAGCTTAATAACCTTGCTGTTTGGTCAAATAAGGTAGGAATCACAAAGCTCGTCAACGACAATATCAACATGGTTGTTCCTACAGCTTGTTCTTATAACTAATAATTCACTGTCCTGCAGCTAGATGCTGCAGGACGATAATTCCTTACCATTAAATAAAAAAGGAGATGCAAAATGCTTAGATACTTTCTGAAGCGTTTGCTTTGGATGATTCCAATTATTCTTGCTGTCGCCGTAGTCGTCTTTACTCTCATGATGTATTGTCCTGGTGATCCTGCTGAGATTATTCTTGGTTCAGAAGCCACAGAAGAGGCATTGGAAAACAAAAGAGAAGAACTAGGTCTAAATGATCCGTACTTTGTCAGATTGGGACGTTTCTTAAGCGATACTTTTATTCATTTTGAACTTGGTACTTCATGGGTCACTGGAATCCCAATTGCAGATTCAATTGTAGAAAGACTTCCAAGAACAATGCTTCTTTCAGGTATAACTTTGATTCTCTCTTTTGCAATTGGTGTACCTCTTGGAGTAATTGCAGCTGTTCATCAGAACCAGTGGCAGGACTACCTTTGTATGGTTCTAGCTTTGGTTGGTGTCTCAATGCCTAACTTCTGGCTTGCTCTCCTTTTGGTAATTCTTTTTGCTGTAAAACTTAAGTGGCTTCCAGCTCTGGGTATTGGCGGAATTCAGTACTATATTCTTCCAGCTATCTCTGCTTCTGCTACACATATTGCATCAGCAGCAAGACAGTCAAGATCCAGTATGCTTGATGTAATCAGATCCGATTACATTACAACAGCTCGTGCAAAGGGCGTTCCAGAGAATAAAGTTATTCTTAAGCATGCTCTCAAGAATGCTCTCATTCCTATCATCACAATGATGGGTACACAGTTTGGAAAGATGCTTGGTGGAGCCATGATCATTGAGACTATCTTCTCAATTCCTGGCATGGGAACTCTCATTATCACAGCAGTAAACAACAGAGACTATCCAGTTGTTCAGACAGGAACAATCTTCTTAGCCATCGTATTCTCCTTCAGTATGCTTCTTGTAGATATGCTCTATGCAGCAGTCGACCCAAGAATTAAGGCTCAGTACCAGAACAAGGGAAGAAAGAAGGCTGTAGTAAAGAAGGGGGCTAACTAATGAAGAAACAAAAAGGTCAGTCTGAATTTTCAAGATTTGTATATCAGCTCAGCAAAAACAAGATGGCAATGATCGGCTTGGTTATTCTCATTATTGAAATATTCATTGCAATCTTTGCCAACCAAATTGCTCCATATGGATACCAGGAGATAGACCCAACAGCTCTCAGACAAGCTCCATCAGCCAAGCATTGGTTTGGAACTGATGAAATCGGAAGAGATATTTTCTCCCGTGTTGTTGTGGGTACTAGATATTCTCTATCCATGGGTATCTTGGCTACAGCGATCAGCTCTGTCATAGGAATTGTAATCGGAGCCATCGCAGGTTTTGCCGGTGGTTGGACAGACAATATCATCATGAGAGCATTGGATGTCATCCAGTCTCTTCCTGGTATGCTTCTAACCATAGTCATGTCTGCCGTTCTTGGTTCTGGATACTTTAACACCATCCTTGCCCTAAGTGTCGGTGCAATACCAGGACAAGCGAGAATGCTCAGGGCCAATATGTTGAAGCAGAGAAAGGCTGAGTATATCGAGGCAGCTTATTCCATTAACTGTTCTCCTGCCAGAATCATCTTCAAGCACTTGGTTCCTAACTCAATCAGTGCAAATATCGTCGGAATGACAATGGGTGTCGCCCACACAATCATTCAGGCAGCTTCCCTGTCATTCATCGGACTCGGAATTCAGCCTCCTACGCCTGACTGGGGTGCAATGCTCAGCGGAGCAAGAGCATTCATCAGAAAGAGCCCCCATATGGTCATTTTCCCAGGTCTTGCCATTGCCATCACAGTTCTTGCTGTAAACATGCTTGGTGACGGAATCAGAGACGCTATGGATCCAAAACTAAAGAAATAAGGAGAAGAGACAATGGAAAACACAACTGAAAACAAAGAATTTCTGTCGGTGAAGAATCTAAAAGTTGAATACTTCTCCGGTAAAACAGTGGTCCATGCAGTAAACGGCGTCGACTTGAAAATGTACAAGGGAAAGACCTTGGGCTTAGTGGGTGAGACAGGAGCAGGAAAGACAACTATCGCAAAATCTATTCTCCGCATCCTTCCAGACGTAGGTGCAAGAGTCGTTGAAGGTGAAGTTGAGCTTGAAGGAAAGAATCTCTTGGCTCTCAAAGAGCATGACATGAGAAAGATCAGAGGAAATGAGATTTCCATGATTTTCCAGGATCCTATGACAGCTCTCAACCCTGTCCAGAGAGTAGGTGAGCAGATTGCTGAAGCAGTAAAACTTCATAGTGATCTCTCAAAAGAGCAGTGTGAAGAAAGGGCAAAGGAAATGCTCAAGATGGTCGGTATTACGGAAGACCGCTATTATGAGTATCCTCACCAGTTCTCAGGTGGAATGAAGCAGAGAATCGTCATAGCCATCGCTCTTGCTTGTAACCCTCAGGTCCTTCTTGCAGACGAGCCTACAACAGCTCTCGATGTAACTATCCAGGCTCAGGTATTGGAGTTGGTGGCCGAGCTACAGAAGAAGTTCAATACTGCCATGCTTCTCATTACTCATGACCTTGGTGTCGTTGCAACTGTATGTGATGAAGTGGCAATCATTTATGCTGGTAAAATCGTTGAGTATGGAACAAAGGAACAAATTTTCCATCATCCATCCCATCCATATACCCTTGGCCTCTTCGGCGCCATCCCTGATATGGCTGATGATGATATCTGGCTCCATCCAATTGAGGGACTGCCACCAGATCCAACAAAAGTAATAGAGGGTTGTGCTTTTGCTCCAAGATGTAAATATGCCACAGATGCATGCAGAAAGGGTGAAATCCCTGCCGTCACCACTGAAGACGGACACCTCTCTTCTTGTATCAACATGAAGACTGTCCTAAGAAAGGAGGGAAAATAAATGTCCCAGTCAATGGTAAGAGTCGAAGGACTCAAGAAATATTTCTCAACTGCAAGAGGTCTTCTCCACGCTGTTGACGATGTCACAATGGATATTGAAAAAGGCCATACTGTAGGTATTGTCGGTGAATCTGGATGTGGTAAATCTACTCTTGGAAGAACAATCATCCATCTTTTGGACAAGACTGATGGAAAGATATTCCTTGAAGGAGAAGATATATCTGATGTAAAGGGTAAGGATCTCAAGAGAGTAAGAGAGCAGATGCAGATCATCTTCCAGGATCCATACTCATCAATCGACCCAAAGAAATCTATCAGAGACACAGTTAAGGAACCTTTAAAGGTTTGTGGAAGATATTCAAAGGCTGAAATCGAAGAGAAGACAGATATGCTTATGGATTTGGTAGGAATCGATGAAAGATTGAAGTATTCCTATCCTCATGAGCTTGATGGCGGAAGAAGACAAAGAGTGGGTATTGCCCGTGCTCTTGCCCTGGATCCAAAGTTCGTCGTATGTGACGAACCGGTTTCTGCTCTTGATGTATCTATTCAGGCTCAGGTTCTAAACCTTTTGAAGAAACTCCAAATGGATAGAAACCTTACTTACATGTTCGTCACCCACGATATGTCTGTTGTAAGACACATATCTGATGAAATCTGTGTCATGTATTTGGGCCAGGTTGTTGAGAAGTGTCCTTCAAAGGAACTCTTCAAGATGCCTCTCCACCCTTATACAAAAGCTCTTCTTTCTGCAATTCCTAGTGTTGATATTGACCATCCTAATAAGAGAGAGATCCTGAAGGGTGAGTTGACATCCCCAATTAATCCAAAGCCCGGATGCAGATTTGCAGCTCGTTGTCCGTTTGCAACAGATAAGTGCCACGAGCCACAGGTCCAGAGAGAAGTGGCTCCAGGTCACTTTGTCAGATGTTGCAGAGTAGAAGAACTTGGTTAAGGAAGGGTTATGAAGGATATTTGTCTATTTTTCTCAGATCAGCACTCTTTTTTGCAGCAGCACTATTCTGGAGATAAGATTCTGAGGACTCCCAATCTGGATAGGATAGCTGAAAACGGTGTAGCTTTTATGAATAACTACACCCCCTATCCACTGTGTGTTCCAGCCAGAATGAGCCTAATGTCAGGCCAGCTGGCTTCGAAATGCAAAGTAATGGGAAACTTCAGTGTTCTTGACTCCTCCCGTGCAACTTTTGCCCATAGTCTCAACAGTGTGGGATATGAAACTGTGCTTTGTGGAAGAATGCACTTTGTCGGACCTGACCAGAGACACGGTTTTTCCAAGAGAATTGCTGGTGATATAACTCCACTCTTCACAAATAGACCTACTGAGGCATTCCAGAAGGAGAGGGGAGTTCACCTCAACACTCCTACAGGAGGGGCACACTGTGTCTCAATCATCGGAGCAGGAGACTCTCCGACTCTTGAATTTGACAGGTATGTCGTAGAGCATGCTTTGGATTATCTGAAAGATAGCTATGAGAAGCCACAGTTCTTGTGTGTCGGAACATATGCACCTCACCATCCTTATGTAGCTCCAAAGGAGCTCTATGACTACTATTATGAAAGAGTAACAGGAGACATAGAAAGTGTAGACTTCCCACTCCCTTCTTTCTATGAAGGAATCTTTAATGATAAAGATCCTGAAGTAGTGAGAGCTGTAAGAGCCGCATACTACGCTATGTGTGAGTTTACGGATATGGAAGTTGGCATGGTCTATGACGCCTTTCAGGATTATCTCAAACGCACTGGCCACGAAGGAATCTTTATTTATGCTTCCGACCATGGTGATCAGATAGGCTCACGTGGTCTTTATGGCAAACAGACTTTCTTCGAGGAATCTGTCCATACACCACTTATTTTCTCCGGAGACGGAATAAAGAAGGGTGTCAGAATAAAGGGTGCAACAAGTCTTTTGGATTTGGGACCTACTCTTTGTGACCTAGTGGGAGCTCCAATCGCTTTTGATTGTGATGGTGTAAGCCTTAAAAAGCAGCTTGAGGAAGGATATGAAGACAAGGAGAGAATGGTAATCTCTGAACTTGGCGGATTTATGGATAGAAAGAATCAGAGTGTTTCTTATGCACAGATGGTGAAGAAAGGAAACCTGAAGTATGTGAGATATCATTCTTTGGATGAAGACGCCGTCTATGACATAGAAAAAGATCCTCATGAGACAGAGAATGTCATCTCCAGTCACACTGAGTTTGCATCCTACGCAAGAGTATTCTTGGATGAGAAGTGCGAAAGCTACGAAAGAATCAAAGAAAACGCAGAAAAAGAGGGTAAAAACCTGTCCATCACAATGCGTTGTTCCTTTGATTCCGATGAGCGATGGCATGCTCCTGATGCCGCTCGTCACTATCCTGAAGAGATGGTATCAAGCAAGAAAAAGCCACAATGCTTCAAATGGTGATAATCGGGGATCATGTATCCCCGAACTTTTTCTCCTGATGAAAAGATTTAAGTTGCGTAAGGGGAGAAAGGGTGATATTATTTAATTAAATAATTTAAATAAACTAAAAATTAGGTTTATTTACTATAGAAAACATCTATGTAATAAGGAGATAAGAAGATGTCATTAGTACCTATGAAAGCCATCCTCGATGCAACAGACAAGTATTGTTATGCTCAGGGTGCATTCAACGTAAACGCAGTTGCTCAGGCAAAGGCAGTAATTGAAGTCCACGAAATGTTCAGAAGCGCAGCCATTCTTCAGGGCGCAGACCTTGCAAACGGCTTCATGGGTGGAAGGACAGACTTCCAGAACGCAACTCTTGAAGACAAGAAAGTTGGAGCAAGAAACATTGCTGCAGCAGTAAAGAAGTATGCTGTTGATTCCCCGATTCCTGTTGCACTTCATCTTGACCATGGTAAGAACTTCGATTCTTGTAAGGCAGCAATTGACGGCGGATATACATCTGTCATGATCGACGGTTCTTCTCTTCCATTCAAGGAAAACATCGAACTTACAAGGGAAGTTGTAAAATATGCACACGAAAGAGG
>JALFYG010000215.1 GCA_022784805.1 Spirochaetales bacterium | reverse complement strand
AAGCACACGTGTCACATATAAGTATCCATCTCCTGTGGCAATCTTCAATCCCTTTCCTTTCTCAAGGCCTACAACAGTTCCTGGAGCCTCACTTGAGGCTTCAAAAGAATCAAAGGCACTGCCATAGACACCGGTGATAAGTAATTTGTCATCCCCTAGGAAAGAGTATGCACGAGGCCATGGGATACATGCCCTGATCTGGGCGTGGATCTCCCTTGCGCTTCTCGTCCAATCTATCTCTCCGTCTTCCTTCTTTATAAATGATGTATAGGAAGCCTCTCCACTCTGCTCTTTTGGCTCTATTGACTCGATGTCAGACAGGGTATCGAGTACAAAAGGAGGAACCATCTCCGAGACTCTCTCTTCCAGTGAGAGAGTAGTCTCATCTCCAGAGAGTGAGACAGGAAGGGAAGCAAATATTCTTCCTTCGTCTATTCCCAACCCTATTTCCTGAAGAGTAATGGCTGTCTCTTTATCCAGGTTTTTTATGGCGCCATATATTGGAGCGCAGCCTCTGTACTTTGGAAGAGGAGAAGGATGAACGTTAAATGTATGCTCAAAGAGAGCAAGAAACTTAGGACCGAATATTTTCCCGTAACAGAAAGAAAGAAGAGTATCTACAGAAAGAGATTTTACTATCTCTCTTTCTTCTGTCCTGAGATGCTCTGGGGTATAAACAGGAAGCCCCAACTCCAAAGCTTTTACTTTGATAGGTGTAGGAATTAGAGTCTTACCTCTCTTTCCCGGGGCATCAGGAGCTGTAAAGACAGCGCTTACCATTCCTTTCTCCGCCAAGAGGGAAAGGAGAGGTACAGCTATTGTATCTGTCGCAGCATAGAGGATCTTCATTTTTTCTTACAGCCCCGCTTCTGTTTCTTCTCATAAACTTTCAGCATCTTCTCTCTTTCGTCGTCTGTAAGGCGATCAATGAAGAGCTTTCCCTCAAGGTGGTCGTATTCATGCTGGATAACGCGAGCCAAGAGACCATCAGCAGAGAGATTGAAGAGCTTCCCATCTGCATCCCTTGCCTGCACTTTGACCTTCAATGGTCTTATTACATCATGGTACACGCCAGGAATAGATAAGCATCCTTCTTCATATGGACCCTTTTCAATGCTGGTCTCCACGATCTCTGGGTTAATGAACACATATCTATTTCCATCTCTGATATCAACAACGAAGAAACGCTGAGTGATTCCAATCTGAGGTGCTGCCAGTCCTATGCCGTCAGCCTCATAGAGTTCATCAAACATTGCTTCTGTAAGCATTTTCAGTGAAGAATCAATTTCCTTGACTGGAGTACACTTCTCCTTCAAGACTTCATCTCCAACCTTTACTATTTCCAAAATCGGTTCCATCTATATTAATTCCTTTTATTTATAATTAATAATATTGTTTTTTCTTCTCAGGAGGAAGTCTTGAGACCAAGTCAAAAACAAGAGAGAATAGAAATATGAGTGAAGAAAGAGCAATCAGAGCAGGAGAACAGGCCCTTTATAGCCTAAGGGAAGCAAGGGACATATTATCTTCCGCATCAAATTGGGGCTTGTTGGACATCTTCGGGGGAAACGGTTTCACCGGGTTCATGAAGCATATGAAGATAGATAAGGCAAGAAAAGTGTTGGATAAAGCAAGAGTAGATCTATGGGAGTTTAAGAACGAACTACAGTATCTTCCTGCCATAGACATAAACATCGACGGCTTTCTTACATTTGCAGATTTCTTCTTCGATGGTTTCTTGGCGGATGTATTCGTCCAATCAAGAATAAGTGACGCCAAGAGACAGCTAGATGAAGCTATCAAAAGAACAGAGGGTGTTCTCTCTCAGCTCAGGCTTTCATCCCTATAGAATCTCATCTGCCTTTGCTGGAATCGAATAGTAGGAAAAATACTCTTCTTCGAGAGGAATCCATCTATTTTTAAATGCTTCCAGCTTTTCCGGGCATCTTTTTGAGAGTCTTATTATCTGCTCTTCTTTGTCTACATCAAGAAAGAAAGCCCTCTCCCAATATACTGGAAGAAGAGGATGGAGGGCATAGGATCCTTCTACGATTGTGGGAAGGGAAGAGAGAATCTTCTTTTCCCCGTCATAGTCCATCTTGGAGCAGGAAAAGACTCTGTAGGAAAAGTCCTTGCCACTCTTCAAGCCATTTATTACCTCTTCATTAAATCTCTCATAGTGGACATTTCCCCCAGGAAGAGAAAAACGCTCCGGGGTACGGAGGGAAAGGGGAAGAAAGAAGTCATCCATCTTGATAATGTTCACATCTATCTCTTTTGATACATCCTCGGCTAGCGTACTCTTACCGCTGGCACACCTACCGTCGATGGCGATTACAGAGACACCTTTCTTTATGAGATCAATTATTCTTTCCTTTCTTTCGTTTCTATCCATGGACTCATCTTACCATAACAGGAGATTTGAAACAAAGAAGAAGGACTAAAAACAAAGAAAGAGAGTATCTTATCATCTTTCATCTGTGGATATTTCCATAACTCTGAAATAGAATAATGGCATGTCAGAGAAAAAAACAGAAACTACTAACAAAGGAATGAAATTCCATAAACTTTATACTTACGTATATCTACCCCTTTCAGCAGTAATAGCTTTATTCATTGCACTGGGGCGTTTCTATTACATAAAGACCATTTCTCTCAATAGTCTCAAAGGATGGGTTGAAATGGTACATGCCTCCTATCCTCTTATCTGCGGTGTTCTCTCCATCATCGCCCTGCCTTCCTTAATCGGCAAGACAAGCTTTGGCAGAAAGATGGTTCTTTTCAGTGAGACGTTGAAGTCTCTTCTCTGTCTTGTCCTGATCGCTTCATACCTTTCTTATGGAAACGTTCTTCCTGCATTTATTTACACTCTCCTCGTCTTTGCCATGGCTCTTGTGTATGGCTACTACAGACAGCGTGAGTGGGAATTCGATCCAATAGACATCGAGTCATTGAAGACAGCGACTTCCGTTCCTCCTGTCACAGAGGAAAAGACTGTGGTGGAAGAAGAAACCGTTACAGAAGAAGAAAAACCTCAAGAAGAAGAGGTTGTAGAACCACAAGAAGTAGAAGAGACTCCTGAAATTGAAGAAGAAGCAGAAGAAAAAGAAGAAATCACAATAGTCGAGACAACTGGCGACTATGATGAATCTGATACTGTCAAGATTACATCTATTCTCAGTGCGACCTTTGTTACTGATAGCCCTATCCTTGTTGAGGAGACAACTATCAGAACGCAGAAAGAGAACTCATTGGTTTCCATCAAAGTCAGAAACATCTCCGATAAGACTTTCACTTCCTCTACTTGGGTTATGGATGGAATCAGAGAATTCAAGTCCAATGCAGTCATTAATCCTTTCTCCGAGACAACTATCAACGCTCTAATCAGTGTTCCTACAGACAGGGCTACATTCAGGCTCTCTTCTCTTGAGGAGCTGGGCGGAGCCACCACCAACCTAAAGGGTAAGAAACAAATTGCCCGCCCCGATAAGCTTTCCATCAACACTCTTTCAAGTGAAGAAAGCTTCTCTCTCTTCCTTTCAGAGTTGAAGGAGAAAGAAGGCGTGGATGCAAAGTGGCTCTATACAGAAGACGAAACATCATCTTCCTGGTTATGCCCACAGTGTGGCATCCCAGTATCTAATGAAGAGAATAATTGCCCTCTCTGCAAACTGGAAAAGGAAAAGGCAAAGATATTCTCACCTTCATCCCTCTCTCTTCTTTTCGAGAATAACAAGGAAGACTAATAAGAATGAAATATGCTGTTATCGGTGGCTCTATGTCAGGATTGGCTGAAGCCACCATAAAAGAATTGAAGAAAAAGGGCTACTTTATCTTTGCCCTCGATATTAGAAACGAAGAGAAAGAAGAAGATGGCACTCTTTATATCAAGACAGATTTGACAGACAACGAAAGCATAGAGAGAGCAAGAAAGATAGTCGAAGAAAGAACAGACAAAGTAGACTTCATTGCTAACTTCTCCGGCTGCGTAATACTTGGTTCTTTTATTGAGAAAGCTGAAGGTAAAGTGGAAAAAATCTTCTCTCTCAACCTTTTTGCAACTTTCAATTTCAACAGGATCTTTGCCCCGCTAGTAATAAAGGGAAAGGGGCTTATTGTTGTCATTTCCAGCGAATACGGCAAGATTACAGCCATCCCTCTCCATGGCTACTACCCAATGTCAAAGCATGCAGTGGAGCTTTATGGAGACTCTCTCAGACGTGAGCTGAAGAAAAGCGGGGTTAGAGTCACAACAATCCGACCAGGAGCCTTCAAGACAAATATGCAGGGGGCAGTGAACGGACAGTTTGATACACTCCTGGCTGAAACTGATCTATACAAGAATTTTCTTATAAAGATGAAAAACTTGATGACAGGGGAACTGAAGAAGGCAAAAGACCCTGAAATCTTCGGAAGGAAACTGGCGGCAATCGCGGAAAAGAAACACCCTAGAGCCCATTACAACATAAAGAACAGCTTCAAAATGAAGCTTCTCACCATTCTTCCTTCTCCTCTGACAGATTGGATTTTCTCCCTCTTTTTCTGATCAGAATAGATTTAACGGGTCCACATCAATCTCTAAATGAAGAGAAGACGGAAGAAGGAATGAATCCAAAAGAGTCCTGGTGAAAGAAAGAAGTCTCGATATACTTTGGCTTCTGAGAAGTACATGCCATCTGTACTGTCCTGCCATTTTTTCAATAAGGCATGGGGATGGAGAGAATACTTCGATTTCATCATCTTCCTCCGCCATTTTGTCTGCCATATCACCAAGAGCCAAAGAAGCTTCCTTTACTTTCTCTTCGGTTTTTCCTCTTATGGACAAGTTTATTAACCTAGAGAAAGGAGGGAACATAGTCTCCTTACGCTGGGTAAGCTCCCTTTCATAGAAATGCTCCAAATCATTATTGGCAGCCATTTGGATTGCCGGGGCTGTAGGCTGTGTGGTCTGGATGATGACCTTTCCATCATCTCTATAACGCCCAGCTCTTCCTGCAACCTGGTGTAAGAGATCGAAGGTCCTCTCTCCTGCCCTGAAATCAGGGAGGGCAAGGGATGAGTCGGCATTTAGAATCCCTATCAGAGACACCTTGGGAAAGTTCAGACCCTTTGCTATCATTTGGGTTCCCAAGAGGATATCAATCTCTCCATCCTTGAACTTGGAGAGAATCTCCTGGGTCTTCTCGCTGTCACCACCTGTGACATCTGTATCTAATCGCTCGATGTTTGCAAAGGGGAAAAGGGCCCTTGCCTCTTCCTCTGCGTTTTCTGTTCCATATCCACGGGGAGAGATATCGAAAGAACCACACTCAGGACAAGACTTCACCAAAGGCTCCGAGAATCCACAGGTGTGGCAGATTAATCTCTTTTTCCCCTTATGATAAGTCATGGCCACAGAACAGTTGGGGCACTCTACAACTGCCCCGCAGCTTCTGCACTCATAGCCATAGGAGAAACCACGCCTATTGAGAAATAGAATTACTCCTTTCTTCTCCTTGAGAGCACTCCTTATTTCATCTTCCAACTTCTGGCTTATGTTTCTCTTCTCACCCCTCATGTTTACAATGGAAATCTTTGGAAAGCATGCCTCCCCTATCCTGTTTCTCATTACGACAGACTTAATTTTCTGAGTCCTGATCAGATTCCAAGCCTCCAGAGAAGGTGTGGCGGAACCCATAATAAGCTGAGCCTTCCATTTTCCTGCCCTGTACTGAGCAACTTGTCGGGCTGAATATCGCGGGGACTGTCCGGATTTATAAGCACCTTCATGCTCTTCATCCATGATTATAAGCCCAAGATTCTTAAATGGAGCAAAGACACTGCTTCTAGCTCCCACCACCAAGTCCACGTCTCCATTCATTATTCTCCGCCATACCTTGAGGCGCTGGGATGGAGTGAGGGCTGAATGGAGAATAGCAACACGTTTATTAAAGCGTTGGTATACTTCTCCCGACACTTGATGGGAGAGAGTAATCTCAGGAACCAAGTACAGTACCTGTTTTCCGTTTTTTATCACATCCTCTGCTCGTCTTAGATATACTTCACTTTTACCGCTTCCTGTCACGCCATAGAGATAAAACATATCGTTATGAAAGGCGCGGAGACGGGAAAGGGCCTTCTCCTGCTCATCTGTCAGTTTCTCTACAGGAGAGAAGGAAGAGAAGGTAAAGAATGGGGATGACTCACTCTCCCTCCTACCGGAAGGGATCATGGAAGAGAGATTGACTCCGACTGGAGAGAGATACATATTCTTCATCCAGACTGCAGTATCCAATAAATCCTTGTTGAAGACTTCTTCTTTATCTATGACTCTGTCGATGTCTTTGATCTCAAAGTCTACTTCAGGTTTTGTATAAATCTCTTTGACAATAAAGGCTGTCTTTTTTGCTCTTCCAAAGGGTACCATCACCCTTCGTCCAAAGAGAGCTTCCTTCTCCATCTTCTCTGGAACGGAATATGTGAACTCCCCTTCAAAGGGCACTGCCAATACTACATTCACCCACTTCACTTCTTTTCTCCCAACTCAAGAAATGAGGCGATAAACTGCAGGTCCTCCCAAATAGGTCCACGGAGAGCCCTGTTGTTAACGAGGTCAAGAGGAGAATAGGTACAGAACACAGGGGTTGAGTTAACGGAGAACTTTCTCTTTCTGAAGACACTATCCATATCTCCTGAACGGCGCAGCATGTATGAAGAGACATCCTGCCCAAGAAGCACCATTGTCTTTGGCTTTAGATTGATCATCTCAGATCTCAGATGATCTTTGCAGATATCTGCTGTCTCTTTTGAGAATGACTTTACAGGGCATTTGATCAAAGAGGTCAGGGCTATATCCCTGCGGGTAAGGTTTATGGCAGAAATCCACTTATAAAAATAAGAGTTTGAAAGAGAGGAGAAGATAGTCGTACCTTCAGGCATAGGTGAGACAAATAGAATCTTTGGATTCGGATTCAGAATAGGCTCAGCAAATATTGTTCTATCAAGACAAGCCTGACATTTATGGCAGGATGAGATATCTTCCGAATATTCAACGACAGCTTCTTTCTCTTTGTCTTTGACAGAGTATTCAAACTCTATATTGTTTTCAAAGAGATTATCTTCCTCCATTACAGCTTCTGCTCTGTCAAGGAGGGAGAGAAAACACTCCAGTGTCATGTTATCGTCCATTATACTCCTCCTCAAACCAAAGATACTCATTCTCATCATAGCTTATTCTGTAGAGATAGAGTCCATCTGAAGGTGCAGTTTTCAAAGCTTTTGTTCTGTCTTTCGATTCAAGTCTAGCTTTGAAGTCATCTCCCGTTTCACCCATAAGGGCACTGTCAAGCATGGTTCCCACCATGCTTCTCACCTGCCTATAGAGAAAAGCATTTCCCACGACCTTATATCTTAAGAGTGGAAAGCCATAGTTATCTTTCTCAAGTGTCCACTCAGATTCATAGATGTCTCTCACCTTTGACTCACACATATCTTTGGAAGAGCAGAATGTGGAAAAGTCATGGGTACCAACCAAAAGGGAGGCGTAACTATTCAGCCTCGATACATCTGGCAGTGCCCTTAGGGGCGTAATCCTTCCACTGTCAAAGGGAAGCATATCACTGAAGGCTTTGATCAAATACCTATATTCCCTGGCCATTGCAGTGAACCTGGCGTGGAAGACACTCTCTGGTTCCCAGGAGGAGAGTACTCTTATTGAAGAGGGCAGCTTTGTGTTTAGAATAATGCTGAATTTATCAGCAGGAATTTCAGAGGATGTATCAAAATGGGCAACCTGTCCCAGGGCATGGACACCACTGTCTGTTCTTCCTGAGCCTTGGAGAAACACATCTTCACCAGTGACTGAGGAGAGAACCTTCTCTATCTCACCTTCCACACTCTCTGCATTATCCTGAACCTGCCATCCATGCCACTTGGTTCCATCATAACTGATGGTAAGAGCGATTCTTCTCTTATCTTGAGGCATTACGACTTCAGGCCTATGCCAATCCAAGCGGCTCACAGCTCCTCCAATACAACAAATGCAATGCTATAACCTTTTTCATGGGAAAGGGAAATATGGAGGCTTCCCTCTTTTTTTCCTTTCACTAATACAAAGGGCTTACCCTTCTCGTCTTTTCTTGTCTCTATATCCCTGGCGCCAACAGCACCAAAGCCAGTTCCATAGGCTTTGACCACGGCTTCTTTTACAGCAAAACGGGACGCCAGATACTCGGTCTTTTCCACCCGACTTTCCATTTCTTCCAGTTCAAAGGGCGTAAAAATCTTTTCCAAAGCTCCTTGGGGAAAAGATGAGAATCTACTATTTTCAACGATATCGACGCCAACGCCTTTTATCATCACTTACTTCCCTCTTGGAAGAGAATACGGATGGTTGCTGGAGACGATTTGATGGTCAAGCCATAGGAAGAGAAGATGTCGTTATCATAATCGAGATATACGACTCTTCTTGCGATTCCCTCTTCGCCTACATCAGAGAAATCAACAGATGCAGTAATCAATGATGGATCAACCAAGTATACGATATCATCATCTCCTGTTATGACGACATCCACAGATTCCGGAACCAATGATACAGGCTCATATGGACTCTGAGCGTTGATATAAACAGTGATAGGAATGGTGACCACCCTATCTGTGACATTCAGGAACCTGACAGCCACAACAATACCCAGGGCTGCAAGGAAACAAAAGACTTTCACCACCCAATTGCCGAATAAGGCAGAGGAGAATTTATTCTTATTCTGCATTGTCTTCCTCCTTTCCGCCTTCATTCTTCTGCAAATCCTGTGGTACCACTTCCTTTCCTGAGAGGAGCATGACCAACATACTCTTTGTCTTATCCAAATCAAGGTTGTAATAGATATTTGCGTTGTAAGCGAGGGAAATGGCTCCTGTCTCTTCACTGACTATCAATATAACGGCATCAGACTCTTCTGAGAGTCCCAAAGCTGCACGGTGTCTTGTTCCAAATGTATCCTTAATGGCTGTCTGCTTGGAGAGAGGAAGGTAACATGCTGCGTATGTACACTTTCCTCCGGAAATGACACAGGCACCATCGTGGAGAGGGGTATCGTGGTCGAAGATGGTAAGGATCAAGTTTGCACTTAGATCGGCATTTAACTTGGTTCCAGTTTCATAGATGTTCTTCAAGTCAGTCTGGCGAGGGAAGATTATCAAGGCACCTCTCTTTTTGGTGACCAGAGTTGCACATGCGTTGAGGACACTGTCCAGCTGGCTGGCGGATGTCTGGGAGGAACGGAAGATTCCTCTTCCTTTGTGGCCTGTGAAAGAACGTCTCAATTCCGGTGTGTAGAAAACAATCAACATCATCAGAACTGGAATAAGAAGTGTCTTCATCAATAACAGCAAGACTTTCAGTTGCAGAATATATGAGAAACCATAAAGGACTGCCCAACCTAAGAAAAAGACAGCCAATTCTCTGGCTCTGGTTTCAGCCACAGCCATATAAAGCTTGTATATGATAACTGTCAGTATAGCTGTTTCCGCCGCCATTCTAAAATAATCAGCGGAAGACAGACTGGAGAACAACTCCACCATTCCTTTATTCCCCTTCAGCCGCAACCCAATCTAAAGTACGGCTAACAGCTTTCTTCCAAAATCCTACCTTTTTTTGCCTTTCCTTGTCATCCATGGTAGGAGTCCACCTTATCTGTTCTTTCCAATATGTTCTGAGTTCATCCGTATCTTTCCAGATTCCCACAGTAAGCCCTGCAGCATATGCTGCACCCAGGGCTGTAGTCTCAACTATCACAGGCCTTATTACAGGTTTGGAAAGGATATCAGACTGGAAAGCCATCAATGGCCAGGAATTGGTCATACCTCCGTCCACCTTAAGGCTTCCTATCTCAACACCACTGTCTGCTTCCATTGCAGATGCAATGTCATAAGCCTGGAAAGCTGTGGCTTCCAATACAGCACGGCAAATATGCTCGCGGGAAGCGTATCCTGTGAGGCCTGCAATGACACCACGGGCATCAGAACGCCAATATGGAGCAAAGAGTCCAGCAAAAGCTGGGACAATATATACCCCTCCGCAGTCCTGTACGTTCATTGCAAGTTCATCCAGCTCTTTTGCAGATGACACCATCTTCAAGTTATCTCTGACCCACTGCACCAAGGATCCAGCTACAGCCACAGATCCCTCCAATGCATAGACTGGTTTCTGCCCCTCTATCCTATAGCCCAAAGTGGTAATAAGGCCATGCTTTGAGTAGCATATATCTTCCCCGATGTTTGCAAGCATGAAGCATCCTGTTCCATATGTGCACTTACTGGAACCTTTGTCGAAACAAGCCTGACCAAAGAGTGCAGCCTGCTGGTCTCCAAGTATTCCACAAACAGGAATCGATGCCCCAAAAGGACCTTCTGGGTCTGTATACCCATAAATAAGTCCTGAAGAGGATACTATTTCAGGTAAACACTCTTTCTTTACATCAAAGAGTTCCAAGAGTTCTTCATCCCACTCTTGGGTCTTGATGTTCATCAACATATATCTGGAGGCATTGGTTACATCAGTGACCACAGCCCTTCCACCTGTGAGCTTGTAAACCATATATGTATCTATGGTTCCAAATACAAGATTTCCTCTCTCGGCTCCTTCTCTGACCGATGGTACATTGTCCAATAGCCAGCGAATCTTGGAACCTGAGAAATATGGAGAATACAATAGGCCTGTCTTTTCCCTAATCCAAGACTCCTCTACTTTCTTTGAAAGTACATTGTCTATGTAGTCTGCACCTCTCAAATCCTGCCAGACAATTGCATTGTGGTAGGGGCGACCTGTATTTCTATCGAAGGCGATTATTGTCTCTCTCTGGTTCGTGATGCCAACGGCACTCAGTTCATCGCCTCTCAAGCCTGCCTTCTCAAGAGCACCTCTTATGACCTTGTCAGTATTGGCCCAAATCTCTTCTGGGTTATGCTCAACCCAACCTGGCTTAGGAAAAATTTGCCTATGCTCGAGCTGAGCAGAAGAGACGATATTGTTTTTATCGTCGAAGATAATAAAACGAGTGCTAGTAGTACCTTGGTCCAATGCTCCGATATATTTCATGTAACTCTCCTACCCATTATTGTACTACATGATTTTCAACTATGCACTGCAAAAGGAAGTGCCTTGATTTCCAAAGACAGCTCAGAGTTTTCCAAAGCCTTCTTACTGGCCAAGACGGTAATGGAGCCCTCTTCCATACTTTTTTCCATCATAGGCTTGATTCTCTCGATCTCTTCCTTAGTCAAGACCAACTGACTCTCCTTTAGTTTCTTGCGGAGTTCGTCCGAGATATTGTAGATATAACGTCTCAAATCCAAGATTCCCTTTGACTGTGGTCCCATTGGTTTTGTATCCCTGGCAAGAATCTTCAGCTTAGCGTCTTCAAGCTTTTCATCTGTCAGCTCTTCGCTTCTTACAGCAAGAGAGAAATCGGAGATGGACTTATCGAGTCGAGGATCGCGATATGTGTAGAAGTACCAGATGTCTTCGTTGATATCGACTCCGGATCCTGCTCCATAAGCTCCACCCTTCTCCCTTATAAGTGACCATAGGGAGTTCTGTGACACCATAGAGAGAAGCATCCTCATGGCACTGGTGATCTCACTCTCTTCATCTGGAGCCTTACCGCTGAGAGCAGAGTATGTTACAGGGGAAGAGAATGAGTAACCAAGATTCTTCTTTGCGCTCTCAGGAACAACCTTTGTGGATTTACCTCTCTTTTCTCCGCTTGGAAGAGAGTCTATAAAGGCTTTTACGCTCTTCTTTTTCTCCTCTACTACTTCTTCATCCAGCGTAATGTGATAGATGATTCTCTCTTTTGTAAATGTTCTCTCTGCTATCAGGGAAAGCTTTTCACAGGTCTTTTCAAACTCTCCATCCTCCAGCATCTCTCCGATTCTGTACCAGAACATCAACCCTTCTGTTCTTTCCGTGGTGTAGAGAGCAGAAGTAAGAGAGCGGGAAGCAGAACCCAAGGCAAAGGAGTGGGCCTGTCTGACAACAGATGCCTCGTAGTCGCTTTCAATATCTCTTAGAGCTGCCTTCACTCTGTCTGGAGAAGAGAACTTTCCTTCTCTTAATAATGACAAAAGAAGGTCTAAAGCTTCATCAAAGTGTTCAGATAAGCTCTTAAATCTGAAAACAAGGCTATCTTTTTCCTCTCCATTACAATCTGAACCAATATCCAAAAAGGCAGAGAAAGCACCTGTGACAAACCTCAGTGATGACAAGAACTCTGAGTAGTCCATATCGCCAACATCTGTCATTAGCATTACTCGTGATAACAAGCTCACATACTCCAGATCCTCTACAGAGAAGTCAGAGACATCGAAGGCGATGTCACTGTAGACAATGGAAGAAGAAGGCATCTTCGATACTATCAAGCTTCCATCCACTTCCCTAGGAATAATGTTCAGCTTGGATGGGATATCAGAAAGGGAAAGACGGGGAATCGTCTCATAGGCTTCTATAGAATCCTCCCCTTCTTCGAACTCCAAGTAGAGTCTCTCCTCTTCTTCATTCCATTCATCCTTATGCTCTTCAAGCTTTTTCTCTATGGCTTCGTTTATCTTATCCTGCACATCCTTTTCCATGGTGATGACGGAGAGGAGTCTATGATTGTTATTAATGAGATTCTTTTCAATCCATTTCTCGATAAACTTGCTGTCTTTCTTTATTTCATCCCTTATCTCTTTGACAAGTTTCAGTGTCTGAAGCATATCAGAAGGGTTCTTGCCGTAGGCCCAACCCTTGTCGATACGGGTGAAATAGATTTTATACCCTGCAGGAAGTCCGTCAGAGATTTCCTGGATCTTAAATTCCATTCGTCTCAAGCTGGACTCAATATAGATAGGGTCTATTCCATCATTTACAATCTCAGAAAGAGATTTCAGGATAAAACTCTCAGCTTCCTGGGCCTTTTCTTCCTTGGAACCTGAGAAACCTACGCTGAAAGTAAGATTTCTATAAGCGTCGGACATACCGCTTTCGCTGGATATATCTCTTCCTATTCCTCTTTCAACAATTCTCTTATAAAGAGGAGCCCCGGGATTACCCAATAGAACATCCACCACAACAGAGAGAATTGTATTCTCCAATGGGTCGTCAGCTTCCCCAAGAAGCCAAGACACCATTATTGAAGAAGTATCATCGTCTTCATCTGCAGAGCTTTCGAATCTACACTTCTTTGGTGCGCTCCATCTTTCAGGACAAGACACTCTTTCTGCTCTTTCTCCTCCTTCTCTGTTTGAAAGATACTCCCTGTCAAGAAATTCAAGCTTTTCAAGGACATCCAAGTCCCCATACAAAAAGAGCGTCATATTTGCAGGCACATAGTATTTATGATAAGTCTCAAGGAACTTCTCATAAGTCAGGTCTGTGATATCAGGAGGATTACCTCCAAACTCATGGTTATAAGGAGAATCTTCATCAAACAAGGGTCGTGTAGTGGCACTCTGCACGACGCTGCCATGGCTTGAAATATCACCAAGCATCTCTGAGAATACAACGCCTTCAAAGTGGAGTCCACCTTGGCTGGAGAGTCTTATTCCCTCCTGCATAAAGTCTTCTTTTCTTAAGAGCGGATCAAAAACAGCATCGGTATATATGGAGAAGATGTTGTCAAAATCTTTCTTTACCGGGCTTGCAGCAGGATAGTCTGTCCTATCCGGGGCAGTCATGGCATTGAGAAATGTGTTACAACTATTTCTATGGAGAGCCATGAAAGGATCCCGTACCGGATACTTCTTGCTTCCTGTCAAAACAGTATGCTCCAATATATGGAAGACACCTGTATCATCTTTAGGAGGAGTGTATACAGTGTATGTGAAAAAGCACTCACTATTATCTGTAGACAAGAAATATACTTCCATCTTTGTCCTTTCATGTTTAAAGAGATAACCCACACCTCTGTAATCAGGACAAGAACGTCTATCTATGAGACGAAAGCCATAATAAGTATTCCCAACTATCAATTCTTTTTGCATAGAATGATTTTCTACATATTCTTCTTTTCTGACAATATCTTCCACCATTGCCCAAAGGATAAAGAGGGGATAAAATCCAACATATGATTCATATCGGTCCACATGTATCAAGCCAAGGTTCTGTCTCTCTTGCTCCTGTAAGGGCAAAGGAGCTAGGTGCCACAGGCTTCGCTCTCTTTACAAAAAACCAAAGACAATGGAAAAGCCCCGAACTGAAGGAAGAAGACATAGCGGCATTCAAGAAGAATATCGCTGATTTCTCTTACTCCCCATCCTTCATCCTTCCCCATGCCGGTTATCTGATCAACCCTGCATCCCCAGACAAAGAGATGTCAGATAAGTCTCATAACCTTTTTGTAGATGAAGGAATAAGAGTGGTAAGACTTGGCTTGGAGACAATCAATATCCATCCTGGAGCTTATAAAGAAGGAATCATGGAGGATGGTATCAAACGTTGTAGTGATATGGTAAACAGGGTTCTGGAAGAAGTTCCAGGACTAAAGATTGCCCTCGAAAACACTGCAGGAGCCGGAACCATCATCGGCTCAAAGTTTGAAGAGCTTGATGCCATTCTCTCTGGAATAAAAGAGAAGGAAAGAGTTGGATTTACTCTGGATACAGCCCACTTGTTTGGTGCTGGCTATGATGTAAAGGGAGATCCAGATGGAGTATTGGACTCATTTTTCTCCCGTTTCGGGGAAGATAAGTTATTCGGAATGCACCTTAATGACTCCAAGGTTCCTCTTTCATCCAACAAAGACAGACATGAAAGTATAGGACTGGGATTAATTGGAAAGGAAGCTTTCCTTACTATTGTAAAAAGAAGAGAAGTAGAGAATATTCCTCTTATTCTTGAAACACCTGATGAAAGCAGGTGGAAGGAAGAGATTAATGAACTCATGGGATCTGTTGAAAAATAAATCGGACAATAAAGTATATGTTCTTGGACATCGTGGTTCTCCTCTGAGAGAGAGGGAGAATACAATTCCATCTTTTAAAAGGGCAATGGAAGAAGGAGCAGATGGAGTGGAGCTGGATGTCCATCCTACTCTCGACCACTATTTGGTGGTGTCACACGACAACTCTCTCAAAAGAGTCTTCGGTATAGATAAAAAGGTTGAAGACATGACTTTTGATGAGATAAGAAAGATAGCACCTGAAGTTCCTCTTCTCTCCGAAGTCTTCGATGCCATAGGCCCTGTATGGTATGACATAGAGATCAAGGCAGATAAGCCGTTAGGCTTTAGAAAAGAGGTTGTGGACCTTTTATGGAAAGAGCTTGAAAAAAGAGAAGAGTTCTGGCCTCAGATTATGATCTCATCCTTCAATCCAATTGCAATGAGAAGGGCGGGAAAGATTATGAAAGATCACTTCCCATTGGGAATAATCTACGAGGGGGAGAATATACCTGCCATCTGCAGAAAGGGACAGGGAAGGCTTATTTTCCCTTGCTCATTCCTGAAGCCTAAGTGGACCATTGCAGAAAGGGAAAGGGAATCAAAACCTAAGTGGACAATCTGCCCCTGGACTGTGGATACAGAAGAAGGAATAAAGAGCATGGTGAAGCTTTCCGTTCCTCTGATCATCACAAATGACCCATTATTGGCTGTCAAAACTCTCCAAGGAGAAAACCTGAGATAATCTGGGCTTGATTAAACAGCGCGTTCTCATCAGCTTCTTTTTCATTACTTCCCGATGCACAGTAATGGAAAGAAGTGATGTCTTCCCTCTCCATGGTGGAAGGCACTATTTTTATTATCATTCCCTCTGTTCTTGAATAGACTTTGTCTCCGATATCGATTCTGGATACAACACCCATTCTGATGATGTATATTTTGTCCATTTGACTGTATTTAGGAAGAATGGACTCAATATTATCATTTTCCTCCTCCCCTTCGGCATAGATGATGTTCACAACCGTTACACCTTGGGATGCAAGGACTTCTTCCAAAATACTCTTCAAGACTCCGTCATCAGTTCTCAAGGAGCCATCAAAATTATATTCAGCTAGTGCTATCACCACAGAAGAAGTATCCTGACGGGACTGGAAGGAATATGAATAAACCAAACTACCCTCTTCCAGAGCATTTTCCAATCTCTTCATCAATTCTGCGGGAGCCTTAAGAGACAAATTAAACATCAAATCATCATCGATATGCATCGATATCTTTATGTCTCCATCATGTAGGGCATAAGGGTTTGTCCTATTTAATACAAACCTACCTTTGTTATTTGTCTTTGCCAGATGCGAGAAAGTATCTGTATTTCCATCTATTGAAAGAGCTGTATAAGAACACTCCACGATGGCTTCCTCCACCACCGGATACATAAGGCCCTTTGTCCTAACAACTCTATATTCCAAAGAACCGGCAGGAGTGTCACGGGAAGGCTTCACGTTTTCTATCCTCAAATTTGAGATGTAGTTTACAGCTTTGTCAAAGAGAGCCTCTGTAGAATATTCCTCGTTCCTTATTTCTCCGGAAAGGGAGACAAGGGCAGCCTCCAAAACCTTCTCCACAGCTTCCATATCTTTATTGTTTTTATATGAATCCAAAGCTTCATCCAAAAGGTTCTGGATCTGTTCTTCTCTCTTCTGTGTCTCTAAGAATATAGGGCTTCTTGCACTTTCGAATGTTTCATCCAGAGCTGTGACGGCAACATATACAGTCCAATATCCGTCGATATCCCAGGAGTATTCATCAGCAATACGTGCTCCAAGATCTTCTATCTTCAAGGAAGAGAAAAGCTCTCTGAAGTATTTGTCTTCCAGACTATACCCGATTTCATCTCCCATTTTTTCCAAGACGGAAAGAACTGCATTACTTCTTGCCTCAACTTCACTGTTTCCATTTCCCGATGCAACGAATACCTTTTCACCTGGGATCTCAGGAACGATATCTATCCAAGATGGCCTGTCTGTACTTTCAATAGTGGTACAGGAAACGATCAAAAGAGAAATAAGAATCAACAACACCCAAAAAGCTTTTTTCATATCAAAGCACCCAGTGAGAGGGAAATCATGTTTCCCAAATAAGAGTCATAAGTATATCCCAAGGAGAGATTGAGCCAAGAGAGAGGTCTCCAGACACCACTCATGTTCCATCTTCCCCCAAGGTTTATTTCATCACCAAATCTAAGAAGAAGTTCCACTTTTCCATCAACAGTAATATTTCTTACAACAGGTATATCGCCCCAGAGGGATGATAAACAAAACATCGTCCTACCACCTACTCCAAGGAAAAATCCATTCTGCAGACTGTTTAAATCAACACCCACGGAAACATAAGGAAGGAGAGGATAAATAGGCGTATAGAAAGAAACTCCTGTCTCCAATGACATGGCAAGAGTCGTAAGGGAAATAGAGTATGAGGTATCGAACTCGATACCTCTACCCTTCTCAAGTTTCATTCCAGGGAGAACTGAAGACAAATATAAAGCATCAAATTCAAAGGCTTCATTATGTTTGGAAGAGGCAACAAACACTCCTCTCGTGGAATCTTTCTCATCTTTTACAAATACAACGCTCCCTTTTCTTAAATCTGGAGAAGAAACAGTTGAATATGAAAGAATTGATACATAATCCAGCCTATTTTCTGATTCCGAAAACAAGGGCTGGGAATAAAAAAGCATATTCCTAATCTCTTTCTCCATAAATGTAAGGAGAACAGTGGTGTCACTCCTCTCCCCATCCACGCTTATAGAAAAAGAGACTAGGTCGTTTTCAAGAGAAAAGGAATCAAAGATAATGTCAGCATCTCTTCTTCCCTCTGTAATATCCAATAAAGCACTATTAACAGTGTCATAGTATTCTGAAGGAACACTTTCACTAATAGTTATCTTTCCAAACAAAGGAAGAATCATCATTAATATTAAGAAAAGAAGAAGAAATTTCTTCATATAGGTTATCTTTTACTCCAATACTCAATTATTCCAAGGCACAGATTTACACTGTTACTCATAGCATCTACACAGATCCATTCCTTTAGGGAATGAAGGTTGTGACCACCTGTATAAAGGTTAGGACAAGCAACTCCGGTTTCTGCGAGTCTTGCTCCGTCTGTACCGCCACGGATGATCTCTTCTCTTATAGGAAGACCAAGAGTCTTTGATGCCCAATAAACAGCTTCTATTGCTCCTGGATTCTTTTTGTTTGCTTCAGCCATATTGTGGTAAGAGACAGATACATCTGCCTTTATCTCGCCACCATAAAGAGCCTCAACGGCAGCGACGATCTTTTTCACAGATTCAATTCTATGCTCGAACTTTTCTTTGTCGAAGTCGCGGATAAACACACCAAGCTTTGCCTCTGTGGCAGTTCCTTCAAGTGTAAGCGGGCAATAGTATCCATAGCGGCCATCTGTAGCTTCAGGACTTTCAGCCTGAGGTAAAGCCGTGACAATATGGCTGGCCATGGTGACAGCGTTTACCATTATGCCTCTTGCTGATCCAAGATGAATGGAAACACCCTTTAGATGAATGTTGACTGTTGCTGCATTGAAGCACTCCAGTTCCACTTCACCTTCTGCTTCACCATCCACTGTGTAACAACATTTACTCTTAAGTCTGTCGTGAGGGAACATGTCCATTCCGCTCCCTGTCTCTTCGTCTGGTGTAAAGTAGACTTCAATGTCAGGTCTCTTGATTTCTGGATGTTCCACCAAGTATTTGATGGCTTCCATTATTATGGCCACACCTGCCTTGTCATCAGAGCCGAGAAGGGATGTACCATCACTTGTGATGATCTCTTTACCTCTATATAAGAGAAGATCCCTGTCTGTGACTGGATCAAGAACTATATTGTCTTCAAGTTCAATTTTTCCACCATCGTAATTACTCCAAACTTTTGCTTTGACATTATTTCCATTGCAATCGTCTGCAGTATCTACATGAGCCATGAAGCCGATAGTTGTTCCTTCAGAGTTTCCTTTAAGAGTACCCATCACGACTTTTTCCTCGCCATAATAAGTATCCAAACCTAATTCTTCCAACTCTTTCTTTAATACAAGAAGTAATTCTTCCTGTCCTTCTGTTGTTGGTCTTTTATTCCCTGCAGCGTTTCCGTCTGACATTGTGTCATAAGTTGTATATCTGAGAAATCTATCTCTCACACTATCATTGAATCTAATCATATAGTCCTCCACTCTGATTATAGAATATGGATGCAGATTGTAAAAGGAAGAGAAAATGATGACTGTTTGTTTTTGACATGAAACAGATAGTGAAAAAAAGACTATCCATGATTTTGTTTTAAGGTCTTCTTCTGATTCTTTAACCCTTTCAACAACCTCAGGATAGACTTTTTTCTCTTGTTAACTCCAACGGTTATGATAATTATTCTGTTTTTTAAATCTCTCTTAATAGTTCAGACTCAGGTATTCTTAATAGAGCAGCTCCCTCACTTATAGTGATTCTGTTTTTTCTGATTAGATCCGAAACAGCTTGTCTCTTACCGATATCTATTCCTTGCTTCTTTCCTCATCTTTCCCCTTCAGAAAAACCATCTCTATAGATTGCCATGCTTATTTCACACATTTCTTCATCTCTCTTTATTCTTTTGTTTTCTAGAAAGCATATAAAGACCAGAGGCTTTCCAAGCTATTTATTACAAAAAGAAAAGTTCAAGCTAAACTCTTTTTTGTCTATTAAGCTCGTTTTTCAGCTCAGATACAGAAATATGCAACTCGTCAGCGCCCTCCCTTATGCTGATTTTATTGCTTCTGACAAAATTCAAAACAGTTTGTCTTTTGCCAATGTCTATACCTTGTCTTTTTCCGATATCTATTCCTTGCTTCTTTCCTCGTCTTTCCCCTTCAGAATAGCCATCTTCATAAATTGATCTGCTTATTTCACACATTTTCTTCACTCCTTTTTTTGTTTCCTTGCACCATGAGGCGCTTTTTCTCATCAGAGCCGTTCGCATATCTTTTGGATTCTTACATAAAAAGTCATGCTGCAAATCCCTAAGCTTAGACCGTGCTTTACAAGATAGATCAAAATATATGATATGTGACCCTGTGTCCAAAGGCAAGTTCGTAGACATATATCTAGCAGTTACGCATGAAATCCAACCCTATACACCATGCTAAAAGAAAAGAATTGATT
>JALFYG010000212.1 GCA_022784805.1 Spirochaetales bacterium | reverse complement strand
AAGGGAGGGTGTCATCTTTTTCTGATATCTCGCCTTCCACCATGCCTATTCTGTCATAACGATTATCATCATCAACAGTGAGTATATTCATGACCCATACTCCGTTTTCCTTTGTGTCGAATGTATATATGCCTTTATCCATCTCAGATAGGACAAAGATTCCATTTCTATCTGTAAAGAGATAGAGCTCTGTGTCTTCGAGAACAATCTCGCCATTCTCATCTCTTGTAAGCTTATAGACAGGAGAAGAACCGTTGGACCAGATATTTCCTTCGTCGTCAGTAATGGTTCCAGAGAGTGTGTACTGCTCCTTTCCTTCGATGATGAGTACATATCCCTTTCTCTCTGACAGAGGAGCATAGACATCAAATGTCTCTGATCCTCCAAGAGAGTTCTCGTTGTAAGAATAAAGAGAGAGGGATGTGGCTGTCGTAGAACTTAAGCCTTTATAAAGAACATCTCCCATTAGAGCAGATGGGATATCTTGGCTTGAATATCCTATTTCTCCAATGGCAAGGGTGTTGTTCTTTATGGCACCCTTCTGCTTTACAAGTAAGAAGTTGGATGGGATGGAGGAAGAGAGAGTCCAGAGTCCCTTCTGAGCTATAAGAAGTGTAGTCGAAGCAGAAAGGGATGCGTTGATATTCTTCATTCCTCCTTCTCCTGAGAGAGTACCTGAGAATGAGAAGACGTCTCCTGAGTGAGAGAAGTCGGAGGAGAATGAATATTTCTCCCAATCTTTGAGATCCGTTGTCTTAGTCTTGGCCCAGAATGATGTGGAGCCGATAGTGAAGGAAGAGGACAGGGATGTTCCGTCTTGGGCAGCAGTGAGGGTATTGGATACTGCTCCAAGCTTGAAGGATGCTGATACTCTTGCCTGGAAGGCAACAGGATTCTCTCCTCTCTGACTGAATGTTGAAGATACTGAAAGTCCGATCTTTCCAAGGTTAAATGAGAGAGAAGAAGAGAAGTACCACTGAGAGAGGTTAATGTATCCTGGAACAAGTGTTCCTGAGAGGGATAAGGAGTATCCCATGCTGAACACGGTTCCACTCATGGAAGCGGAAGCAAATAGGGAGTGTCTGTTGTCACTTGTCCATGAAGAAGGGCTGGTGTAACCGAAGGTAAGTGTCAAAGCCTTCATCAAGGAATAATCTGTGTAGAACTGCTGGGAAGCACGGGCATAGACAGTCGGGAGGGTAAGCTTTCCATTCTGACTGAGAGATGAAAGGTTAAGATTCATCTTTGCTGTGCCGAATGCATTTGCAGATGTAAACTCACTATTCAGCTTCAATGATGGATTGAAGGAATAGAGAGAGTTAGGGCTGGTCTTAAAGGAGAGGGTGAAAGATCCGGTGAGAGTATCAGTAAGACCAATGTTAAGATAAGAAGATGCCACGATATCTCTCAGGTCATACTGAAGCTTCTTATCTCCAAGAAGATAGATATCTACCTGGAATGGATCTCTTTCTGTGTCCCAAGAAACAGTCTTTCTTCCCAAGGCAAAGGCAGCGCCATAGTAGGACTCTCCTCTCATGAGGAGGGAAGATGAGTAATTGATATCCATCTCAATTGTCTCGCCTTCGCTTCCGTCCAAAGGGGTGATCTCGATTCTGATATGGTTTGCACCAGTGTAGAGGACAAAGTCCTTCAAGGAATATATACCTTTACTGAGAGTCTTTCTGTAGATTTCCTTGTCACCGTTGTAGACTCTGACGTCGCTGTCTTTCTCTACGACAATAGTCTTCTCTACAGCGCTTCCTCCTCTTTCTCCGTTTCCATACTGACTTGACTTGTCGAAGCGGATACCGAAAGGAGTGCCGGAAGTAGACTGAAGGTCTGCTGACACGTTTCCCCACTCAAGGCGGATAGATTCATCTCTGAAATCTTTCCAGAAATAATAGGATCCCCACTGGATATAGGAGTTTCCTCCACTGTAGCCGGCGCTCCATGTGAAGCGGCCATAGGCATCCAGGATTCTCAGGTTATTCGTGCTCTGGAGTGATACTCTCAAGCGTGAAAGAACATCTTCTTTCTCAAGGCTTGAGAGAGAAGCTGAGAGGCTATATGAGGATGATAGGTACCATGTTGCAGGAGTCAGCACTGTAGCGCCGGCAATAGGACGAGGCTGGGATACGCTGTTACTTCCCTTGATGGAAATGACGCCCATCGGCATGTCATTAGGATCAAAGTCCACTGTTACAGTGTAGGAGATAGTGTCTGCATAGGCATCCACGCCGAGAGAAGCGAGGGTATAAGTGTCTATCCACTCTATATCTTCGCCGAAGATTCTCTTATAAGCTTCATCAGTCAAGAATGTCACTGAGTAGTCTTTAAGCTCTGGATATGAGAGATATACTTCTCCATTCTCGATGTAGACAGTGATGACTCCTACTTCGCTTCTGTTGATATAAAGATCGAACCAGTAGATACCGTCATAGAGATCGAATAAGTCACCAGAGACATAGAAGTCTGCCCATGGATCCACATATTCCTCAACAACTTTTTCCTCCACCAATGTTCTCACCGGCTCCACGAAAGTAGGAGCTGAAGGAATGAGGGTTCTCTCTACGCTTACTATTTCCGGGGCAGATGGAACAAGTGTGCTCTCAACAGAGACAAAGGAAGGAGCAGAAGGTACAAGTACTTCTTCTGTGGATACAAACATTGGAGCCGAAGGAACCAGAACCTCTTCTGTCGTTACAAATACTGGGGCAGAAGGCACAAGGACTTCTGTCGGAGACGTAAAGGTCGGAGCTGATGGCACCACCACTGCTTCCGGAGTAGTAAAGGAAGGAACAGGTGGAACCAAAACAGCCTCGACTTCTTCTATAACAGGAGACGGAGGCAATGCTATTACTTCCGTCTCAACCACAATTTCTTCAGGAAGCTTAATCTCGAAATCAACAGGAGGGAGAGGCTCTTCCAGTTCGACAATCGGAGGATTCTCTTCTATTTCCTCAACTTCTATGACAATAGGAAGAGATGTTTCATCTTTCTTATCTTCAGCAACGATTACTATTAGATCCCTTCTCTCCTCTTCTGGAATCGGACCAACACAAAGATGGAGAAGAAGGAGAGCCAGAAGAAGGATGAGAAGGTAAATAAAACAAAATACTAGTACTGGTTTGGTGTCTAAGTTATGTTTCTCATACGTATTTTTACCAAGTACAAGAAAAACCTTTACAACGACAAATACTCCCACAAGGGAGATGAAGAAGAGGCCAAGGGCAAGTAGGCCCGAATAAGGGGTGTCTGAGTCAATGAAAAACAGGGCTGTACCTAAAAGCATCAGGTTCAGTCCGAAAGCCATTAAAACCAATGTTAACAATGGCAAAGGCTTCTTTTTCATATATTCAATCCCTCGAAATTACTCCTTCTTTAGTTTGACCAAGAGTAGTTGTATTTAATTTCTGGGGTAAATTTTGTTGCTCCAGCAAGAGTTGATGGGACATCCATCACAATTCTCAAAGATGCACCGCAAAGAAGGTTAGAGCCCTTTATAGCTCCCATATCTTCATCTGTAAGAGTATATGTAGAACCGTTGTTTCCCTTTACTGTCACAGAGAGATCATTCAAGAGCTGGTGAACGCTTCCCTTGTTATCCAGACGAATTTCAAGTTTTCCTTCTTCATTGATAGCTGCTGTTGTCTCTACTTTCTCAACAACCTTTCCTGGCTGTACATAAGCAGAAGTCGAGTAAACGAAGAGGAAGCTGATCATCTGGCCTTCTCCTTCGCTCTTGGCACCAGTGGAGTAAGGAATCTGTTCACTGATAATTCTGAAAGAGAGTTCTTCTGTTACTGTTCTTGGACCCCTGTACTGGACTCTCACCAGCTGTGTTGACTGGGGAGTGATGATCATCTTTGACGGCTGAATAGTGAAGTATGCAGATGCATCTTCATTATATTCCTCACCATCAATTGTGATGCTGCGCTTAACAGCACTGACTTCGATGGCAATTGGGGAATCAGAGTCATTGACGATTGTGTAAACCTTGGCCGAACCACCACCGGAAGGCTCAAAGGTTACATTGAGAGGTGAAAACTGATAGGCAAAGAGTGATATGTTCACTAGTGCCAACACAAATAGTGAAGCAAACAAACGTTTCATCGTACTACCCTCATTAGTTTGCAAAGAGGCAAACCTTCTCCGTGATGATACCCTGAAAACCCAAACAAAACTATGACAAAACGCTCTATTTTTGTATAACTTTTATATCGTTTTTCTGTACAAAATGTTCATTATAATTATAGACAACACTTTAGGGTTGCCATGCAAAATTTCAAAACTATTTTCCGTTATATTCACAACTTATTACCATTAAATTAATTTTCTCTTCTAAGGATATTGTTATTTGAAACAATTTAGAAATCTCGTTTTTATGGAATAGAGATGGAAGGCTTCTATTATCCCAACAAATAATACAAAGTGTCTAATTATTGATTTGTAGTTGTCATCCTTTGAGCCTAAAACAAAGCCTGCGATAGTGCTTTCCCTCCAGTAGAAATTTAGGAGTGGAAACCTCACTTCAATGGAGACATCCCAAGAATTATTATCATCAAGAGGAGAGAGTATGTGGTTTGTCTTACCGCTTTTATATATCAACGATTGTTCAATTTTTTAATTGGACAATTGTCGTTTATTGTGTTATTTCACAAACTCTTTCTCCAGCCACTCCAAGTCCAAAGCAGGATAGAGAGGGAAAGAAGATAGGAGTTTATGAACCCTATTCTTTGCTTCCTCCATTACACTCTTCTCTGCCTTGGCCTTGATCTTACTCTTTTCACCGGCTCTTTCACCTTTGGTGAGAACAACTGGATGAGCGGATGAGAGGACAGAAGAAATTATATCTGCTATCTCTTCCATCTCTTCTTTTTCCATGCCAAGAGTTGTGACTGCAGCACTGCCTAGTCTCAGACCAGAAGTATACCATGGGCCATTTGGGTCAAAAGGAAGAGCGTTTCTATTGAGTGTGATTCCACACTCCCTGAGAAGTGTCTCAGACATTCTGCCGTTTAAGCCAAATGGTGTTACATCCAACAAGAGGAGGTGGTTATCTGAACCGCCGGTTACCACTTTGACACCTCTCTTAATAAATGCCTCTGAAAGTGCCTTTGAGTTCTCGACTATTTTCTCTGCATATGAGCGGAAGGAATCAGTGTCGGCTTCCTCTAGGGCAACTAGCTTTGCGTTCATTACATGAGGTAGTGGCCCTCCGATAACCAACGGGCAGCCCTTGTCTACAGACTCTGCAAACTCTTTCTTACAAAGAATCATGCCACCCCTTGGACCTCTCAAGGTCTTATGGGTGGTGGTTGTCACGATATCTGCCCAAAGGACAGGATCAAAGTCACCCTGGAAGACTTTTCCTGCCACAAGGCCTGCAAAGTGAGCCATATCCACCATGAATACAGCCCCAACTTCCTTTGCTATCTCCGAAAGTATTCTGAAGTTTATTGCCCTTGGATAAGCAGAGTACCCAGCGAGTAAGATCAATGGCTTGATCTCTTTGGCAAGCCTCTCTATCTCTTTGTAATCCAAGAGACCTGTCTCCTTGTCTACAGAGTATGAATAAGCATCAAAAAGCTGGGCGGAAATATTCTGTCTGTAGCCATGGGTAAGGTGTCCGCCAGAGTAGTAATCAAGACCCAAGAGTTTCTGGGAGTGCGTTGCTTCCCTTATCTTGTTCCAATCCTCCTTGGAAAGCTCTGATGGGTTCTTTATTCCTATCTCTTCCAAGAGAGGAATCTGAACCTTTTCATTCAATATTGCCCAATAGGCGCAGAGATTGGCATCTGCCCCGCTATGAGGCTGGACATAGGCGTGCTCTGCGCCGAATATTTTCTTTGCCTTCTCTACCGCAGCGCTTTCTATTATGTCCACGTTATCACAACCGGCATAGAATCTATGACCAGGGAAACCTTCGCTGTATTTATCTGTCAACAAAGAGCCCATGGCTGCTTGGACTGAGAGTGATGAATAGTTCTCGCTGGCAATAAGCTTCAAGTTATGTCTCTGGTCATGAAGCTCTTTCACGACTGAAGCAGCGGCGAGAGGAGACTCTTTTTCAACCAAGCTCAAGGAAGAGATGGCATAAGCCATTTCCATGGTAATCTTTCCACCATTCTGGGATACATATTCTTCTATTCTGTTCATAAGCTCTCCTGTTACTATTGAGCATGACAAATATTATGATTCTATGCAACATGCATTGTGATTTAAGAAGAGTTTTGTGACATATAACTATTTGATGCAACTTGTTTTGTTGACATACTCTAAAACCTTTTCTACACTACTATAGGTTTTTGCACCAAGGAGAACAGATGGCAAAAGAAGAAGCAATCGAAGTGGAAGGCGTAGTAAAAGAAGCGCTTCCAAACACAATGTTCAGAGTAGAGCTTTCAAACAAGCTCGTAATTCTCGCTCACCTTTCAGGAAAGATGAGAAAGCACTATATCAGAATCGTCCCAGGTGACGTAGTCAAGGTCGAGCTTTCTCCCTACGATCTGACAAAAGGTAGAATCATTTACAGAGAAAGATAATTCTCCGAAAAGCGGGCAAATGAGCCCGTTTTTTATTTGGGAAACATTAACCATGAGAAGAAAAGATAGAGAAGTCAAAGATCTCTCGGAGATAACCCGAATCACCGATTCCTGCGATTGCTGCAGATTGGGCCTAGTGGATGAGGGGAAAGCCTATATAGTCCCAATGAATTTCGGTTACGAAGTAATTGGCGGAGAGATCGTCCTTTACAGAAAAACAGCCGTAAAGCTTCCACCTTTCAAGTTGGAGGATGTAAGGCTGAAAAAATGAATGACTCAATTGTTATAAATCGTTATAAATGCTATAATAAATCATGGACAGACAGGTAAAGAATGAAGCCATAAAGA
>JALFYG010000187.1 GCA_022784805.1 Spirochaetales bacterium | reverse complement strand
GATCACAAGACCTTCGTTCTCAAGATCTTTCACACTCCCTGATGACGTTGACGAGGAGGCAATCAAGGCCGAGAGCAAGAACGGCATCCTCACAATCTCACTTCCTAAGACTCAGAGAGCCCAGAGAAGCAGAATCGAAGTCAAGATCAACTAATATATATAGAAGCTATCATATCCTATCCCCGGTACCAAGCGCGGTCTGGGGATATTTTATTTCTCCATTGACTATTACCGCATCCATCCTCTCATCCCATTCATCTTTCTCGATTTTGTCTATGAAAGACGGTGAATAAGAGAGGGCAATGGAGAAGAGCCTCTCTCTATTTCTCTTAATATACCTATCGTAGAACCCCTTTCCTCTTCCAAGCCTGTAGAAGGAAGTGTCAATGGCGACAAGGGGAACGAGGATTATTGCCTTATCATATTCTATGGCCTCTCTATCCTTTGGCTCATAGAACCCAAGCTTATTTCTCACCATTTCTCCTCTTCCAAACTCCATTTCGCCATTGTCTGTAATAAAGGGAAAGAGCATTCTTTCGTCAGAGAGGAGAGGAGAAATATCAGGCTCAGTGGAAAGGGGGACAAAAGATAGAATTGTACCGGCTTCTTTATAAATAGAAAGAGAAGTAAGAACTTCACATATCGCCCTTGATTCCTCTTCCTTTTTTTCAAAAGAGATAAGAGAGTGTAGGATTTCCTTTCTTAAAGCACTCTTTTCCATATAAAGAACCCTATAAATAAAAGAAAGGATAGAATAATTAAAGCCCAATCTCTTCCAACCAACGCCACTTTCGTTCTCTCTCCGCTTGTGCTCCAACTTCTTGAGTAGAGAGCATCCTGGAAGATTATGACCTTCTGGAATAACAGTCTCATCATTGAAACGGTGTAGTCAGAAATAGACTTCACAGGGTGACGGAGAAAACTTCCTCCCCTGGAAGCTCTGGCATTCATCATCTCTGTTGCCGTTGAAAAGATAATTGGAAAGAGAGCCAGGGTCATCATCACAGCTGATGCTGCCTTTCTCCCGTTCTTACCAAAGACAGGAGAGAGAATAGAGCCCATGGTTGTAGAAAGGTCCAACAGATCTGACTTCTTTATATATAAGGCAGAGAGGGCCACAATGGACAAGAACTTTGAAGTGTCCGAGAGAGAGGAGAGAAGGGTTCCCTCTCCAAAGAAAGAGAATAAGAAGATCAGAAGAGCCGTGACAAGCATCACCTTCATGGACCACATTACTCTCAATATATTTACATGGAAAAAGAAAGGAATGATTGTGACAAGACAGAGAACCACCAAGGCCTCCATTTCTCCAAGAAGAGAAGAGGCGATACTGGAGAGAATCAAGGCGATCAATGTGGCGAATGGATTTATTTGAGCCATGAGAGATCCTCGAAATTAGCCTTTGGCGGTAGATATACTTCGTTATTTCTCAAAGCATCCATCATATCCCTAGACTTTCCCATATTCACGATTTTTCCCTCTGAGAGGATGATTGTGTTATCTGTAAGGGAGAGTAGCTTCTCTGCCTCGTGGGAGACGATGATTATTGTGATTCCCTTTTCCTTCAGCTCTAGAAGTGTGGAAAGAACCATCTTGATCGAGGGGTAATCCAAGTTGGCTAGTGGCTCATCCATAAGGATAATCTCAGGCTCCATGGCAAGGACCCCTGCAATGGAGAGCCTTCTTTTCTCTCCCCCAGAGAGAACTGATGGAGGAAGATTCTGAATCTTTTCTAGGTTAAAGAGAGATACCATCCTGTCTGTAGTCTCTTGAATTCTCTCCCTTTCCCACCTCAGGTTCTCAAGCCCGAAGGCTATATCCTTTCTTACTGTGGAGCCCACGATCTCAAGAGAAGTGTCTTGGAATACTAGGCCAAAGGCTCTCATCCTCTCCCTCTCTCTCTTCAGCTCCCTTCCATCTATAGTTATTCTTCCCCCATCTGGCTTCTCCAGTCCTTTGAGGCATTTAAGAAGCATAGATTTCCCGCTTCCATTCTTACCAGCTATCAGCGTGAGGGAACCCTTTTCGAGGAAAAAGGAGATGTTTTCCAGGAGTTTTGTTCCATCTATGGAAAAAGAAAGATTATCAACAGATAACAAAGCCATATAAAAAGTCTAATCCATTTTGCTTTTCCACAACAAGAGAAGTGCGATTTTGTATTGTGCTTTATTCTTCCCGACAATAAAATTGGAATAACGATAGAGCAGATGGAGGCTGAAGTATGCATGTAGAGGAATATGGATTAATAGCGAAAAGTGGAGTCCAGATGGGCGTAGGTACCACCAAGAGTGGACTCGGTGTCTTATTGTATGCTTCTTGTGATGGCGTGGAAATTGAAGTTGTCGCTTCAGATAAATACAAAGTCCTGGCAACAGCAATGCCTGAGGAAATACTCAAGGCTCTTGATGAAGGCGCCAACATTTCCGAGGTTCTCTCAGAAAAAGAAGAAGACATGGCATTCGTGGCCTTGAATCTTGAAGATAAGTCTTCTGTCATCGGAAGAAAGAAAAACGGAAAGGTGGAAATCTGGCGTTCCAATAAGTTTGATGGTTTTGGTCACATGCTCTCCTCAATGGGAGATTTTGACCCTGTAGTCATGGACTGGTATGATGGCTTCTCATCATTCTCCTCAAAGCTTTGGGATACTCTCAAAGGTTATGATGAACTCGTAATCGATATTGAAGGGGGAGTGAGGAGATTTAAGAAGTAATATGAAAAAAGAGAGAATAAGTGATCTATATGAAGACTTCGAGCCTGAAATGAGGATTTGGCCATATTGGGCCTTGGGCCTCTTGATCCCTTTGGTGCCTTTATGTCTCTCTTTTTCTCTTTCTTCCTCTCTTCCTTGGCATAGTATTGCAAAGTATGTGCTTTCGGCTCTTCCTTTGGTTTTCACAGCTTTTGTGATGAAAGATGGTGAAAAAGCATGGCTTTTACCTCTTTCCGGGGCTCTATATGCCTCCCTTACCCTCGTATTGTGGGTGGAGTCATCCCTTGATGGTGCCCTATCTTATCCACTGGGAATCCCTCTTTCCTTTGCTCTCTCTCCAGCTCTCTTGTCACTTATAGCCTTCACATTCTTTCTTAAGAGAAAGAGAGGGAAGTGGATTCTTCCTTTTGCCCTCTCTTTGATCCTTTCATTGTTACTTTGTGGCTTATCTATATATACAGAAGAAGGAATAATGATATACAGGGGAATATATCCCCTCTTGTTGGTTCTTCTTTCCTTCTCAATTTGCTTTGTCACAAGGCGTAGTGACTCCACACCTTGGTTTGTGTTCCTGCTACTTATCCTTCTTCTCTTTTCTTCCTCTCTCTTCCACTCCGGGATAATGGCAATGGCAGAAGGAAATGGAGCGGAAGGCGCTGGAATTGTCTCCGCCATTCTTGGCGTTTTTGTCCACGATACAGAGTTCTGGTATACTCTCACATTCCTCTTTGTTTTTGCAGGCCTCTCTGGAAAGAGCAGCTATAGGACTGTCGTCGAGGATGTTCCTGAGAAAGAGACGGATGAAAACTATGAGACATATACTGTTAAAAACGATAGAAATGACTCGATGAAATATACTTATCCTCCTTCATCATCCCGTTTTTCTCCTGAAAAAGAGGAAGTGGTAAGGGAAGAAGTGAAGAGGGAAGAGGTAAGGGAGAAAGAGCCCCCTAGGCCCAGGTATGAAGACGAAGTTAGGTCCAATGATCCTCATGATGACAAGTGGTATGAGTTCATTCAAGGCGGAGTAAGGGAAGAGAGAAGAGATAATAGGCCTACTGACCGCTATAGGGACGACGACAGACGTAGACGTGACTACTACGATGACTACTACAGGGAGTCTCGTCGCGACCCTTATTACAGGGATGATGACAGAAGACGTAGGGATGACGACTACTATTATCGTGATAACCGTTACAGAGACGTAATGGATGACAGGCGTTATGTTGATGACAGACGCTATCGTGACGATAGGGATTACAGAGACTATCCACGCCGTGATGACAGGGACTATAGAAGGGACGATGACTACTATAGAGATAGGAAGAGGCGTGATGATTATGACGACTGGGATAGAAATCGTTAAAAATCTTTCTTCTCTCTGTTGACAGAGTCAAAGGAAACTTGTATTGTACTTTACGTTGATGCCGTTTTAGCTCAGTAGGTAGAGCAAAGGACTGAAAATCCTTGTGTCCCTGGTTCGATTCCTGGAGACGGCAACGGAATTAGTAGCATAATTCTTTATCTAAAAAAGGACTTGGGTAAAACCGAGTCTTTTTTTTTTCCGTAAAAATGTCCGCAAAGTTGAGTTTTTGAGATTTTTGATCCTAAAGGGCTATAATAATCGTGTTACAAAAAAAGGCAGGCACAGAAGCTCTATCATTTCAAGCAATGGAGAGGAAGGAAAATTCAGGCGATATTCCATAACGTGCTGGGAAGAAAAAATGGTTTACATCGGAGCCTTTGTAGCCCTTGCATCTGCAGCCTTAATCGAACTGATGATCAACGCCACTTGAAAAAGTTAGGAGCCTAAGGGAATGTATTCTGACATGACTATCTTAGGCAACGACAGAGGAGTCTGATTTGGAGGACACATTGTTTCGATTTAGTCTTTTTAGAGTTACCAAATATTTAAGTTAGAATCAAATCTACTCGACGAAGCAGAAAGTCCACAATATTTATATGGATAATGCCGTCATGACTCATGTCAATTTTATCAAGTGACATGACATATTTAGGAGAAGCATCTGTGATATTGCTGTATGCTCCGAATTCTCTTTGGATTGTTTTTTCACTTGCCAAGAGATATGTCACCTGCAAAAAACACTTCTTTCCATTTTTTATTGCGACAAAATCTATTTCTCCCTTATGAGTCTTGCCTGCAAAAACAGTATATCCCCTTGAAAGCAATTCGTTATAAACAACGTTTTCCAGATAAAAAGTATCTTCATAATTAATAGTATTCGTATTAATTGTTCGAAATCCCATGTCTATGGCATATTGTTTCTCTCTATTGCTCAGAGCTGATTTGCCAACAATGTTGTACCTACCTACACCGTGAATAAGGTATGCTTTTTTCATTCGTTCCAGGTAGTTATATACAGTACGCTTGGCGATTTCCTTATTCTCTTTTTTGTAAGTTTCTATGATATTATCAATGGACAGCTCTTTTCCGGCATTTGCCAAGATATACAGAGAAATATCCATAAATGCTTTCTTGTCAGCACTCTTTGTTTTTCCGACGATATCCCGATTGACAATGCTTTCATAAAGATTTGATAGATATCTATGAACAGATGTTTCATCTGAGTAATCAAATCTGAGAGGAAATCCACCCCATTTTAGGTAGTTGAAAAACAGATTATCACTAAATTCTCTATTGTTTAGCTCATAATAACGCTTCATTTCATAAAATGAAAAAGGGAATATCTCAAATTCCACAGTTCTACCGGTCAATAATGTGGATAATTCTCCTGATAGCAGTGTGGAATTACTTCCCGTAACAAATAAAGAAACATTTAAGGTTGCCCTAAAAGATGCCAAAGCTTTTTCAAAGCTTTCAATATGCTGGATTTCATCTAAGAAAATGTAGTATTTATCATTATCAGTTATTCTGCTTTTAATCTCTTTATTTAAATCTGATGCATCGACGATATAATCAAAATCCAAATCTTCGAAGTTAATATAAATGATGTGATCTTCTTTGATTCCATTTTCTATCAACTCTTCTCTGATGGTATCAAGCAGAATTGATTTGCCACATCGTCTGACACCTGTAATGACTTTAATAATGTCAGAATCGTAATAAGGTCTGATTTGCTCAAGATAGGTTTCTCTCTTCAGTTTCATATGTATAAAGTTTAATACATTTTTAGATTTGTGCAAGGTATACGTGCATGATTATCTGTATATCAAGATTTTGTGAAAGATATTCTTGCATGATTTATAGTATATTGAATTTTTGTGCAAGATATGCTTGCACATTTGCACTCCATGACGTCATCAAGGATTACATCTCCAGAGTAATAGAGTAAGAAAGACACCAGAAAGGGATAAAAAACACTCCTTTCTTGATATGACTCCATCTCCTTTTCTTTAAGCGTGACTATGCCTCATTTACCTTTTTAGTCGACCCAATTATGATAAAGAACATGAGGACCATGATAATAGGTAGGGGTGCTGTAGGCACTAATGTGGCTTATAGCTTGAAAGATGCTCCGGATGTTTCATTTGCTGTAGATAAAGAGAGAGAGTTTAGGACCTATAGTCCTATTGTCTTTAATGGTGAGAAACTCATGGTTCCAACCATTGTCCCAAATGAAACAACAGAAAAAACTGACCTAGTTATAGTTGCCGTCAAAAACTTTCAGCTCGATTCCACGTTTCCTGTCATCGAGCCCCTCTTGGGAGACAACACGATCATCCTTCCCCTCTTAAATGGAATCGAATCAGAGAAGGTTCTTTCCGAGAGATTCGGAGAGGAGAGAGTCGTGTATGCATTTATCTCCAACCTCTCTGTGGTGAGGGAAGGAAACTATGTCTCTTCCTTCTCCAAAGGGAGAATAACCATGGGAGAGAAAGACAACTCTATCTCAGAGAGAATCTTGAAGATTAAGTCTTTCTTCGATACCTATGGCCAGGATGTTGTGATTCCCAAAGATATTCACCACGAAAAGTGGCTTAAGTTTATGACAAACACCTGCTTCAACACCCTCACGGCCCTTCTTGAGGCTGACTATGACGCCACAGGTAATAATCGTGACATGATCAGGGCAGCCAGGCTAGTCGCCAGGGAAGTGCAGACAGTGGGA
>JALFYG010000181.1 GCA_022784805.1 Spirochaetales bacterium | reverse complement strand
CAGTATCTGAAGGGAAGCTATGGTGCCGTAGAGCTTGGTGCAACAATGGCAATCATTCTCATGGGAATCATCCCTGTCATCATCTTCTACCTTTGCTGTCAGAAGTACATCATCAAGGGTGTCGCTGCTGGTGCTGTAAAGGGTTGATGTATCGTAAATTACTACGATTTTTCTTCGCCGCCCCAATATCCGGGCGGTGAATTGAAAAATTCTTTTTCTGACTTTTTTGGAATTTTTATTTATGAAAAAAAGAAGTTCAGGCGTCTTAATGCCCATCTCATCATTACCTAGTCCCTATGGCATCGGTACATTGGGAAAAACTGCCTACGATTGGATAGATTTTCTAGAAGAAGCTGGACAGTCATGGTGGCAGATTCTCCCTCTTGGCCCCACCAGCTATGGAGACTCTCCTTATCAGTCTTTTTCCTCTGCTGCAGGTAATCCATATCTAATAGATCTAGATATGCTGGTTGATGAAGGCCTTATAGAGAAGAAAGACATTGAGAGCTGTAATTGGGGTTCTGATCCAACTAGAATTGACTACGGTGCAATCTATAACTCAAGGTTCACTGTTTTATATAAAGCATATCTCAAGGGAAGAGAAACACTGGAAAGTGAGTTTGCCCGTTTCAAAGAAGAAAACAAGGAATGGGTTGAGGACTACGCCCTCTTTATGTCCTTGAAGAAGCATTTCGATATGAAGAGCTGGCTTGAGTGGCCTGATGAGAAGGTAAGAAAGAGAGACGAGGAAGCTCTCAATGAGTATAGAGCCACCCTCTCTGATGATATCTCCTTCTACGCTTTTCTTCAGTTCTTGTTCTACAGACAGTGGAATGAACTCAGGTCTTATGCAAAGTCAAAGAACATAGGCATCATTGGAGACATTCCTATCTATGTCGCTCTCGATAGCCTCGATGTCTGGAAAGCCCCTGATATGTTCCAGCTTGATGAGAACTACGTTCCTGAAGAAATCAGTGGCGTCCCGCCAGATTATTTCAATGAAGACGGACAGCTCTGGGGTAATCCCCTCTATGCTTGGGACAAGATGAAGGAAGATGACTTTGGTTGGTGGAAAAAGAGAATCGGATATGCTTCAAAGCTATATGATATGATACGCTTCGACCACTTCAGAGGCCTCGAGAGCTACTACGCAATCCCGTTTGGTGAAAAGACAGCAAGAAAGGGCAGATGGGTCAAGGGTCCTGGCAGATCCTTTACAGATGCCATGAATAGTGCCTTCCCTCAGATTCAGTTCAACGCCGAGGACTTGGGATATATGTCACAGGAAGTAAAGGATCTCTTATCTGCATCCACTTGGCCAGGCATGAAGATTCTTATGTTTGCCTTTGATCCTAGGGAGGAAGGCGAAGACAAGCCTGAAGAGTACAAGGAAAACAGCGTATGTTACACCGGTACCCACGACAACACTACCCTTATGGGCTGGCTTGAGTCTCTTCCTGATGAGTTTATTAATCCTTTGAAGGATCGCTTCGGAACCGAAGACTTCAAGAAACTTTCTGAGGAGATTATCAAGGAGGGAGAGAAATCAAAGTCCTTTTTGATGGTTGTCCCTATCCAGGATTGGCTTGGAATGGGAAAAGAAGCAAGAATCAACACCCCGGGAACCGCCAGCGGCAACTGGCAGTGGAGGCTGGAGAGCATGGACTTGTTGAAAAACCTTGCTCCTAGAATCCGGGAAACAATCGGGGACAGAGCTCAATAAGACTGATGGCTTCCATTTTTGGAGGCCATTTTTATTATCCCAAGCCATTATCTTAAAAAAAATATAATGCTTGACTCCTGCCGAATTGTTTTTCAGAATAATACGCATAGGAGAAAACATTGAAGAAAACACTGACTATAATCTTAGTAATTATCTTATCTTTAGGCACATTATTTGCCCAAGCTGTACAAGAAACAGCAGTAAAAGAGACAATCGAGTTTACTGATAGTGCAGGACGCACTGTTGAAATACCAAAGGATATCGACAGGGTTGCTCCATCTGGAGCTGTCGCCACAATGTTCCTCTCTGCCTTCGCTCCGGAAAAGATGTGCACAGTATCTGGAAAGGCATCCAGCGCACAGATGAAATATCTTCCGGCCGAACTGGATGAGCTACCTGAAACGGGACAGCTTTATGGCAGCAAGGCTACCCTTAACCTTGAAGAACTTCTTTCATCAAGAGCAGAGCTGGTAATAGACATTGGAGACTATAAGAGCACAATCAAGGAAGACTTGGATGCACTCCAGGCTCAGATTGGCATTCCTGTCATCTTCATTGAGGCAGACCTACCTCATATGGCTTCTGCTTTCCGTACTCTCGGCAAGATTCTCTCCATGGAAGAAAGAGGAGAGGCTCTTGGTGCCTTTGTTGATGAAACAATAAGCATGGCTGCAGAAAACAAGGCAAAGATCAAGAGCGACGAAGTGATCTCCGTCATGTATACTTCCGGCACCGATGGCCTCGGAACAAATGCAAAGGGATCCACTCAGGCTCAGGTTTTGGAGATTGTCGGAGCTGAAAACGCTATAGTAGTTGAAAACATCTCAAATAAAGGTGGCGGAAACCAGATCAACCTTGAGAGCGCTATGGCTGCAGACCCGGACGTAATCTTATTTGCAGACGATTCCATCGCTGATGAAGTTGCAACTCTCGCTGGATGGAAAGAGATGAGCGCTATAAAGAACAAAACATATTACACAGTTCCTTCCCTTCCTTATAACTGGCTTGCAAACCCACCAAGCATGAACATGATCATCGGCGTATGGTGGCTTGGAAACCTTTTGTATCCTGAATACTACTCATACTCTATGGTGGAAAAAATACAGGAAATATACTCCCTCCTCTGGGACTTTGATTTAAGTGATGATGAAGCGAAAACAATGCTGAAAAGCGCAGAGTTTAGAAAATAGCTTCTAATTGGTGGACAACCCCCAATTTTTTTCGTGACATATATCACTCCTTTTATTAACATTCCAAGAAGAAGGTGTCGTATGGAAGAGTTGGATGTGAACAAAGTACTGGAAACAAGCATGGAAGCCGGAAGGATCATGCTTGAAAATGGAGCTGAGATCTTCAGAGTAGATGATACAATGAAGAGAATATCCTCAGCTTTCGGTGTAAAAGAAGGCAGTTTCTTTGTTCTATCAAATGGAATATTCACCACAGGCCTTGATGAAAAGGGAAACAAGTGCTTTGCAAAGGTGGAGCACATTCCTGTCCATGGTGCAGACCTTGAGAAGGTAATAGAGGTCAACCAGCTCTCAAGAGAGATCTGTAACGGAAAATATACTCTTGACGAGGCAAGGGAGAGAATAAAGGAAATAAGAATAGGCAAAAAGAAATCAAAGAAACTGCAGGTCTTCGCCACATCCCTTGGTGCAGGCTGCTTTTCCGTTCTATTGGGAGGAACCATCTGGGACGGGATGGCTTCTTTGGTTTCAGGAGCGCTTCTGGGTCTATTTATGATATTTGTCTCCTCCAAGTATCTCTCAAAGATAACAGGGAACATCCTTGCCTCAGCCCTTGTGACCATCGTCTGCCTTCTCTTTAATGATTTGACAAGTGTCCCCACAAATATGATGGCAATGATCGGCGGGTCCATTATTCCCCTGGTTCCGGGAGTCGCCTTTGTAAACGGAATAAGAGACATAGGAGACGGAGACTACATATCCGGGACCGTGAGACTCTTGGACTCAATGATGGTGTTTCTTTGTATCGCCGTGGGAGTTGGAGCTGTCCTCAGTATCTCTGTCATGATTACAGGAGGCATCGTAATATGAGCGCAACTATAATCATAGCAGCCTTCTTCGGCACCATTGCCTTCGCCATCCTTTATGACATTCCCAAGGAATTTCTTGTCACCTGTGGTGTCATAGGAGCCATGGGCTGGATAGTATACTCAGTTTTGATCAATTATTTTGGAAACTCTGTTTCTATTTTTGCAGCCACTA
>JALFYG010000168.1 GCA_022784805.1 Spirochaetales bacterium | reverse complement strand
ACTCGGAAGCAACCCGCCATCAGACTACCAATCGTGAACCACGGGCTGCTTCCTCATACCGTTCAAAGATGATTATATTTGATTAGGTGGAATGAGCCAAGAACCAACTCAATCGACCACCCGGATGCAATTTAGGATTTTTATTTAATTAAAGATGATTACAACTATAAAGTAACGTATCAAAATAAATCGAAGACAGAATAACCATCAAGTCACAATATTCTTTGATTGAAGGAATAAAAAAAGATTGTTCTTCCTTTATATTACTCCTAACTTAAAAATTTTTTTCTTAGAATGGTAACACGTGTTATCATTCTAATTGTCAACAATAAACATCAAGGGGAAAACATGGGCAAAGTAAAGTCTTCAAATCCATTTACTTGTTATATGCCAATTAAAGAGCGTTACGTCGCAAGAGAAGGAAGTGATAAAGAATTCTTAGATACCATAAAAAAGATAGATGATGAAATAAATGATGGTGGAGATACAGAAATACATCTAATTAATGACTATGGCATAGGAGGAATAGGTAAAACCTCGATTGAAAACCATTTAATTTTGAGAATAGAAGAGGAAAATAAAAGAAGAGAAAAAGAAATCAAGTTCGTTTGTCTAGATTATGAAAAAAAACAAAATGAAAAAGGAGAAGAAATATCGAACTGTGACTTCCAGCTTATTATAGATATCATGAACTTAATGAAGAGCAAGTATGGAATTGAAAATTTCTACTGCACTTCTTGTTGCATAATAAAGCAATGTTCCCTAACTGGAAGAACACCTGAAATCAAAATTAAAAATGGCGCGAAACAGTTTCTTGGCAATAAGGATGTAAAATTAGTATTAAGTTTTGCCAAAAGAGTTCCTCTAATAGGAAGCATTATCGGATTCCTTCAGGAGGTTGGAGGAATAGTCTTGGATTCCGATGGGGATTCACTCACCAGAATAATTGAAATTATTAGAAATAAAGCAAAAGATATTGGAGGTGAAACATTTGATTGTGTCAACGATATAATAAATCTTGACCTTGATCCTTCAGATATTGAATCAAAACTGATGGATTGCTTTGTTTTGGACCTACACACTATATTAATGGAAGAAAAGACACCATTTGTATTCTTCTTTGACACTTATGAGAATAAAATAAACTATTTAAAAGAGGAGAAGAGCTTTCTAGCAGTAAAAGAGAAGCTGCTACAGAAAATGATCAACGAATTACCATATGTACTATGGTTCATTTCAGGAAGAGAGCGACTTGAAATAACGGAAACAGAAGGGTGGAAAAACATTCCTCGTTCATCCAATGAAATCAGGTGCTTTACAGATGAGGAAGTTAAGTTATTTTTTGAGAAAACCAAGATTAATAAAAAGCTTCTCCCCGTTTTTATTAAATTATCAGGTAGAATACCATTTTTCTTGAATGCACTATACGAAATATATTTTTCTGTTCTAAATGAAGAGGGAGAAGAAGCCTCCTTGAACGAAGAAAAATATGGGCTCAACAAAGATGAAGTGACAGCCAGATATCTGAATCGTATGGATAGAGATACAATGCTTATTTTAAAACAGCTTGCAGTAATAGAAGGTGGTTGGACAGAAGAACTTATCAGTACAGAATCAGATATTATAACCAATTTCCATATACATCAGTATTTAAGACTAATAGACACTAGTTTTATCCAATTCAATGATGAAAAAAAGACTTACTATATGCCTGAAGCAATTAGGGTCATTATACTGAAGAACACTGAACCAGAAATCATTAACGAAGTACGAAAGAGACTCTCTTCTTATTTCAAAAAAACAGTTGAAAAAGAAGATGACTATGAAGGAATAAGAAATATTAATCAATCTCTCAAATACACCACTGACAAAGAGAAAGAAGAATTCTTTATAGAACAGATACAGGATAGAATAAAAAACCTTTTAGATATCTACAGATTAAATGAGGCTCAAGCCTTACTTGATGAGTTCTCCATTTTATATGAAACTACATCAAACAATTCTTTTAAGAGCTCTTTTCTCTATTTGCAAGGATATCTTTTCTTTTTGAGAGGAAATTTTAAAAAAGCCTTAGAGAAGAATGAGGAATGCTATAAGCTCAGACTTTCATTTTTTGGTGAAAACCATACTGATACTTTAAAATCACTGATTACAATTGCCTCTAGCTTATCAGCACTCGGGAATTATAACGAGGCCCTTGTAAAAGCTTACGAATGCTATAAACTCAGCAAAGAAATCTTTGGGGAAAAACATATTAGTACGTTATCATCCTTGCACAGCATTGCAACAGATCTGTCCAATCTAGGACGGCATAAAGAAGCACTCGAAAAAGACAAAGAATGTTACAGACTAAGACGAGAAATACTGGGGGACAAGCATCCTGACACCTTAAGGTCTTTACACAGCATTGCTGTTGACCTATCAAACCTTGGAAGATACGAAGAAGCTCTTCAGAAAGATGAAGATAGCTACAGGCTAAAGAAGGAGGTTCTTGGAGATAAACATCCTGATACCCTTAGATCTTTACACAGTATTGCTGTTGATTTATCTAATTTCGGAAGACACGAGGAGGCACTCCAGAAAGATGATGAATGTTATAAACTCAAAAAGGATGTTCTGGGGGATAAACACACTAGTACTCTGACTTCCCTCAACAATATTGCAATTGATTTATCAAATCTTGGAAGATATGAAGAAGCCCTTCAAAAAGCCATAGAATGTTATAGAATCAGACAAGAAGTTCTGGGAAATGAACACCCAGACACAATATCGTCTCAAAAGATGGTTACTTATCTTTCGCTGTTATTAAAAAAATCCAAAAAGCAAGACATAAGCAAACATTCATTTCTAACAAAACTGACCAATTTGATGAGAAAAAAAAGATAACTCCAGCCCTCTCCCGAGAGAGTGACTTGTGATATGAGAGGAAGTTTTTGTAATTCTTATTCCTTTTAAACTTTTTCCATTCTTTCTTTATGATACTCGGAGTTTAATACTTCTTTTCCCTCGACAAAGAGAAAGAATTAGTAAGCATTTTTGTATACCATCATTTTAATTTATCGGTCTAATACGACATAACATCCGATAACTCAATAAGTCTTGTATTTCCCTCTTCTTGAGCTGTCTCTATTAGTTCATCCGTAAAACCAGATTTGGAGAATAAGTAAAAGTACTTTTCTTGATAATCAAACTGCTCACATCGTTTAATGAGAGTGTCTAGAATAGAGGTTCCGACTCTCTCATCATTCCATTTACACTCGCCAAACAAAGCTTTGTATCCACTTGTTGCAAGCATATCTATTTCACATTGCTTCTTTGTCTTTGTGTTTCCAGCCCACCAACGACTCAAGTCATTATAAAGGAAAGGATCCCTTTCCGGAGAGAAGGATGAGTACATATAAGCAATAGATATTTGCTCCCACTCGGAACTCATATACCTAGGAATTGCTGGCATGACACTCATATTGAGTGTTTCATCCCCTTTCCCGAAATTAATCATGTTTATATTTGGCCTGACAAACTGATAATGGAACCTAAAGAGGCCATCAATGATAGTAAAGACACCTTTTTTATTATTCTTACTTCCATAAGGCACTTCTTTCTTTATGAGCCCTACCCTTATCATGCTGTTAAGATAAAAAGCTGATGTACCAGTCTGCATTCCTACAGCTTCAGATATATCGTTAAGGCTACTCTTACCGGAAGCTATTGCTCCAAGAATGTCTGAATATCTTGCAGTCTCTTTGAACTCTTCATTCAGAAGAGTATCTGTCTCTCCTGATAATAGAGCACCAGGAGCAAAGAAAAGTTCATATAGATTCTCTTTCATACTTTTTGATGGATCGACCATATTCAAGTACCTTGGTATCCCACCAAGGGCAGAATAGAGGACTGCTGTTTCCTCATCAGAGAAATTCCAGTCATAAGCCTTCATTTCCCAAAGAAAGAATTTCTTGATTTCCAAAGAAATTGTCGTCCTTCCATAAAGTGGACTATTGCCAGAGAGAACCCTGTCCTTCATAAAGCTTATTGAAGAGCCACAAAGAACAAGTTTTAACTTTGTTTTTGACCAATAATGATCAATAGAATACTGAAGGACGGAAGATAACTCATCTTCTGGCCCAGAGAGATATGGATACTCATCAAGAGCTATAATGTATTCGCCCTCTAGAAAAGACGGGAGATGGTTTAAGTAATCAAAAAGATCCTTGTAGGAAGAGAACGATGGACTAGGAATCCCAGGCATAAGGACAGAGAAGAAAGCTTCCGCTAGACTCTTCAAGTTGTTTTCTGGCGATGTTTTAAGACCAGTACATGTAATGGAATTCCTTCCTTTCAGTGACTCGATTAAAAGCTGGGTCTTTCCAATTCTCCTTCTCCCCCATATGACGATCATCTCAAAGCGATCTGAGCCATAACTTTTGGCTAATCTATCTAATTCTTCTTTTCTATTATGGAATACATTTGCCATGCTCTTATTATATTACTTAGTCAAAACTAAGCAAGTCTAAACTAAGTAAAAAGCATCATTATATTCTTCAGACAAAAAACATTCTATGAAAAAGGGAGATAAGGATTCTTCCCTCTCCCTTGTTTTTGATTACAGGAATCTTCCTATTTCCGATAGAGACGATACATCTCCATTCTTTATGGCGGCTTTCACAAGGTCTTTCATATAGTCCTCATCCATGAATGGGCATAAAGGTACTATCTCCGATACTTTGTATTCTCCGCTCTTCACCATTTTGACAACCTTCTCACCTATGTCATCATCGTCGCTAAATGGAGCAAGGGAAACCATCAGATCTATGTCATGATTCTTTATAGCTTTCTCGAAGATTTCGTCTATCTCATCTTCATCCATATGGCAGAAAAACCCTACTCCTTCAAAGCTGTCAATCTTTCCCTTCTCCATCATACTTTTAAACATCTTCGAGATATCTTCGCTCTCCATAAAAGGAGCCAGGGCTGTAAGGGAGGACATATCACCTTCCGTCTCACACTTCTCTGCAATTGAAGCAATCTGCTCTCCCTCAAGAAATGGAGCAAGGGCAACAAGAGACGAAAGCTTCTGCCCTTCTGATTTCATTGCGAGTTTATAGATTTGCTCGCTTTCCAAAAATGGAGCCAGAGCCACCAAGTCATCTATATTGACGTCGTTAATCGTCTCCAATATTTCTTCCAACACAGATGAGTCAATGAAAGGGGCAATGGCACATAAGGATGATAATGACACCTTTCCTTTTTCCTTCTCTTTCTCGACAACTTTCTCCATTGTCAAAGGTGGAACAATCGGGGCGATAGTCTCAATTTCCTCCAGGTTCACGCTCTCTTCCTTGAGAACCTTCTCAACAACAGTGGACTTTTCCTTGTCTCCTCCAAGGATCTCTTCTATTCCGATTCCCAGTACTTCTGATAGAAGTGTAAGCTTACTGATATCAGGCATAGAGATTCCTCTCTCCCAATTGCTTACTGCTTGATAGCTTACTCCCATCAAATCACTGAGCTCCATCTGGGTCATGTTCTTCTTTGTTCTTGCTTCTCTGATTGTTTTTGCTGTCTTTAACGTATCAAACATAACATACCTCCGAATACTTTCTGGGACTTTCTTCATCACGACCCAATAATCAAACGGGATTCCCCAATTGAGCTATCAAGCATCAGTTGAATGATGATAATTCAATTGATAGTTGAAAGGAAGATTATTCTAACAGTTATAGCTTACTCTTCATATGTATATTCTTATATTACAAAGAAATATTTCCTAGCTCGATACTTCTGCTAAATAATCCACCCTACCCATATAGTCTATTCCTGCTTTCTTTGCTTGGGATGATAGAATACGGGTATTTAAGTGATAGAGTTTTCCATCTTTCATAAAGTTAGTGGAGCACTGTCTGAAGGTGAAAGAAGTATTTGTCCTTATACACTGCTCTCTTATATCGAGAACCCACTCATAGTCCATCACTCTTCCATTAATGTCAGATTCACCGCCAACAGTAACCAGGTCTATTTTCTCCAGATACTTTTCCATATCAATTGGACCAACTAATGGCTGAGCAGGTATTCCCCTGTGTTTGATGGGAAGGGATGTGAAGATATCAAGCCTCTCATCTGCTGTCTTCTGGTCTTCGATGGTACAGCACACATATACGTTGTCATAACCATCATTCCAATCAGGAGGAACACAGTCCATAAACCTAGTGATTCGTTTTGTAAGAAATAGAAAGGAGCAGTCTTTCCTCTCTTTTATCATCTTCCAGACGTCAGTTCTCCAGGAATCTGCTTCTTCGATAAGGAAATCTGAAGAGAAGCAGAGCCAGACAAGGCCACTCTTCATCTTATACTCCCCATCCTTCTTTATCTCTACAGGACGATAAAACTGCTTGGTCTTAGTGATGACTGAAGTATCTACACCTCTCTTGGCGTCTCCCTTATATATGTAACAGTGAAGACATCCGGTACTACATTTCCTGCACCCTCTCCAAGGGTCCCAACTTGATGGCATAGAATACTCCCAGTGGCCTTATTTCGATGTTTTTCCTTCAATTATCAAGAGAATTATAGCTCTAAGGCCTCTTTTAAATACTCTAACATGTATACCTTATATTTGTCTTTTATAATGTTTTCCTTGCTGTCATTTCTCTTAACGTCCACAAAGTATTTCCCTGTTTCTATATTGATTGATAGAGAGTCCAGGGGCCACCCAAGAAAACGATTGGAAGATGGTTTATCTATCATAAAGAAAGATCCGGTTTCCTGGGCTGAGTCTATGTTCATGAATGAAGTCACTTTCCCTTTATGACAAACAGCGATTCCATCAACGTAATATGCTGTGACTTTGCCACCAAGAGAGTTAATTAGACTTGAGTAATACTCGATCATCTCTTCGTCTTTGAGCCTCTTTCTCCCCATAGGTGTTCTTATTTTCAACCCTGGCTGTCGGGGATCCGCCATATCCAATTCTTTGAAATAGAGACCGGAATCACTACAGATGACACTCTCAGCAAAGGAACCATAAAACAAAGCTTTGATTCTTGCATTCTCTTCAGGTGTCTCTCCCTTCTCTTCCGGTTCCTTTGGGTTTCCTATGTCATTAAGGGTGAGAAATTCAATGTCATAGCCCGTTAGGAGATGAGAGAATCTATCGACTTTTGAGGTATTGGTGGTACCTAAGAGAACTTTCATGAGTGTGAGTATCACATAAAAGAGGTAAAGAAGAAAGAAGGCCTTCTTATTCTTTTATCTCATTCCATGCAGCAAGAGAAGAGAAGCAGAACCAATAATCGCCCCTCTCCAGTATCTTTCTGAGAATGTCTTTGTCTTTCTTCACTACATAGAGAGCATACATCTTCATGGAATACTCCATGTCGCACTCTTCACTCTCTGCAAGAGCTACTAGTTCTTCTTCGCTTATTTCTCCCGATAAATAAGCCACCCCATCAAAGTATGATCTATGGTGTCCCACATCACACTTTCTGATCTCATGATTAACCATGGATGGTTTTTCACCGAGTCTCAAAGAAGAAAGAGAGTGCCAATAGATAAGAGCAATCTTCATTTCAGGATCAGAGAGATCCATT
>JALFYG010000138.1 GCA_022784805.1 Spirochaetales bacterium | reverse complement strand
GTCCACCGAAACCGGCGATTAGAATCTGACTTGTCATACTGTAGCCTCCTTACCCTTGTCTCTATAGACACCAAGTGGATAGTAAGGAATCATCTTCTCATCCACCCATTCAAGTGCCTTCTTTGGTGTAAGACCCCAGTTTGTAGGACATGCAGAGATTACTTCGATAAGGGAGAATCCCTTTCCTTCAATCTGGTTTCTGAAAGCCTTTTCAATTGCCTTTCCAGCGTTCTTTACATTCTTTACGTTGTTGACTGCAACTCTTTCAATGTAATAAGGAGCATCCAGGCTGGAGAGAAGCTCAGCAACCTTGATTGGGTATCCCTGAGTCTTGACGTCTCTTCCATAAGGAGAAGTCTGAGTGATCTGTCCAGGAAGTGATGTAGGTGCCATCTGTCCGCCTGTCATGCCATAGATTGCATTGTTGACGAAGATAATTGTGATATTTTCGTTTCTTGTTGCAGCATGTACAGTCTCTGCCATACCGATGGAAGCAAGGTCACCGTCTCCCTGATAAGTAAAGACAATGTTCTCAGGAAGGGAACGCTTGATTCCAGTAGCAACAGCCGGAGCACGTCCATGAGCAGCCTCGATCATATCGCAAGTGAAGTAGTCATAAGCCATGACAGCGCATCCAACCGGTGCAACCCCGATTGTCTTACCTTCGATTCCAAGCTTATCTATAGCCTCTGCAACTAAGCGATGAATGATTCCATGAGGGCATCCTGGGCAATAATGGAACTCCTTGGATGTAAGGCTCTTTGGTTTTTCAAATACAACTGCCATTATCTTGCCTCCCCTTTAGCCATTTCTTCCACGCTTCTTACGATTCTATACACATCAGGGATCATACCGCCGGCGCGTGAACAGAGAGAAACAGGCTTTCTGCACTCTTCTGCAAGCTTAACGTCTTCGATCATCTGGCCCATGCTGAGCTCGACGGAAATAAAGCCCTTGACCTTCTCAGAAGCCTTCTTGATAGGTTCTGATGGGAATGGCCATACTGTGATAGGTCTGATGAGTCCTGTCTTGATTCCCTTCTCTCTCAAAGCCTTGATGGCGTTCTTTGCAACACGGGCTGCAATACCGAAGGCGACGATACAGTACTCTGCATCCTCCATCATGTACTCTTCCCATCTTGTTTCGTTCTTCTCAACTTCCTTATATCTCTCATAGCGTTCGATATTGGTGCGTTCGAGAACTTCAGGAGAAAGATAGAGAGAGTTGACGATATTGTGCACTCTCTTGCACTCAGTTCCTGTGAGAGCCCAAGGCTTATCGACTGTGACACTCTTTGGCTCAGGAAGGACAACTGGTTCCATCATCTGGCCCATAGTACCATCAGCAAGAAGCATTGCAGGCATTCTATATTTATCTGCAAGATCGAAGGCAAGAGATGTCAAATCTGCCATTTCCTGAACACTGGATGGTGTGAGGACGATAAGGTGATAGTCACCATGTCCACCGCCCTTTGTAGCCTGGAAATAATCAGACTGGCTTGGCTGGATTCCTCCAAGTCCCGGGCCTCCACGCTGCACGTTCACAATGACAGCAGGAAGATCAGAGCCAGCGATGTAGCTGATTCCTTCTTGCTTGAGAGAGATTCCAGGGGAAGAAGAGCTGGTCATGACTCTCTTTCCTGTTGCTGCAACACCATAGACCATGTTTATGGCGCTGATTTCACTTTCAGCCTGCAGAAAGACTCCACCGATCTTCGGCATTCTCTTAGCCATATATGCCGCAACTTCAGTCTGCGGTGTAATTGGATAGCCGAAATAGTGGAGGCATCCTGATCTGATGGCGGATTCAGCTATTGCCTCGTTTCCTTTCATCAATACCTTTTCTGCCATTTTACTTCTCCACCTTGATTACACAGTCTGGGCACATAGTTGCGCAGAATGCACAGCCGATGCACTTTTCCTGGTCTGTCATAACAGCAGGATTATGGCCCTTTCTGTTGATCTTGTCCTTTGCAAGCGCCAAGATGTGCTTTGGACAAGCGTCTACACAGAGGCCACAGCCCTTGCAGATGTCTTCATTAAATGTAACTTTCGCCATTTTTTCCTCTCAGTCAAAAATCCTCTTCTGGAGATTCAAGGGAACCATGTCAGAAGTAGCAATACTCTTCTCTGCAGTCACAGCCACAACAGGAACGCCGCTGAGCTTTGAGAGTTTTTCAGCCTCTCCATAGGTCTCGGTTATAGTCTCTACCGTAGTCTCGGCACCTAGATTAGAGTTATTCACTATTCCTGTAAACACTAAGCCTGAAGCGACCTCTATTTCCTTCATACAACAGTATGCATCCTCGGCATTCTGTGTCAGGGGACGATGGAAGTTAACCACATAGTACATGTCATAGTCGTTTTCTTCCCTTATATAAGGAGAAAAACGCCCTAAAGCATAGGCTCCTCTCTCATCTCCTCCGATATCCAACACACCGAATCTGGATCTGTCCTCCACAAGGCCGTAGGCTTCACTGGGAATGGAGGGAAGGTCCACGCTGGAGTTGGCGAAAGGAAGGGCTATCACCTTCACTCCCGCCTCCTCTAATTCTTTCTGGCTGTCCTTGGTTCTGAAGTATGGATTCACGATATCCAAGTCGGCGATCTCAACGCTTTCGCCGTCCTTCGCCATCTTCATCGCCCAGTTCACAGCCAGATTGGTCTTACCTGAACCATAGTGTCCCAAGAAGAGGGTCAGTCGCTTCATGCCTTGAGGCCCAATGGATAAACCCAACCCATGTAGTCTTCAATCTTGCCTGTCTGCATGCCGTAGAGGTTGTCGTAGAGCTTCTGAGCCAGAGGTCCTACGTTTCCGTCGCCTACAGTAAAGTCTTCGCCCTGTACACAGAGTGTGCCAATAGGAGAGATGACTGCAGCAGTACCGGAAGCGAAGATTTCTTCGAGCTTTCCATTCTTGCTTGCTTCTTCGATTTCATCGATGCTGAGCTTTCTTTCGCTGACAGGTACTCCCCACTTCTTCAGAAGCTGGATGACGGAGTCACGTGTGATTCCAGGAAGGATAGTTCCACTAGAGAGAGGAGCTGTGATGACTTCACCGTCAATCTTGAAGAAAGCGTTTGATGTTCCGATTTCCTCAACATACTTATGCTCTTCTGCATCCAACCAGAGAACGTCCTTACAGTTGTACTTGATGGCATCCTGGCTAGCTCTCATTCCACCGCCGTAGTTTCCGCCGACCTTGGCATATCCTGTACCACCCTTGGCAGCACGGATGTACTTGTCCTGGACATAGATTCTTGTGGTGTGGAGACCCTTGTCGTTAGCTGCATAGTAGCTTCCTGTAGGGCTGAGGATAATAAGGAATCTATAGTGCTTTGCAGGGAGCACAGAGAAAGATACTTCATCACCAAAGATGAATGGTCTGATATAAAGGGCTGTTCCAGGAGCCTTTGGCACCCAATCGATGTCTTCCTTGATGACAGCTCTGACAGCTTCAACAAGCAAGTCTTCAGGAAGCTCAGGGATACACATTCTTTCGCATGTGCGAGCCATTCTCTTAACGTTCATGTCAGGTCTGAAAATCTGAATTTCACCGTCTTCTGTGCGATATGCCTTCATACCTTCGAACATCATCTGGGCGTAATGGAGGACACAAGAAGCTGGTTCAATCAAAAGTGGCTCATGAGGTACCACTCTGCCGTCGTGCCAGCCTAGGCCTTCATCCCAATCCATTGCGAACATGTGGTCGGTGAAGTACTTGGCAAATCCAAGTTTGGTTTCATCTTCAGGTCTTGCCTTTGGATGAGTCGTTCTCACTACCGGGAAATTGTAATCCATATCTATTTCTCCTTAACGCACTATATTTTTTCTAAAGATTGTATAACTCCGGGCGTCTGTCAGAAAAGACGTTTATCGAATTTCTAATGTCAGAAACTATGCCCATATCTAGGGTTGCTGATATAATATATTCTTTTTCGTCTTCAAGGGAAGAGAGTACCTCGCCCCAAGGAGAAAGAATAAGTGAAGATCCTCCGTATTGTGTCTCCCCTGCTTTTCCTGCTGAGTTACAGAGCACAAGGAACATCTGGTTCTCTATGGCTCTGGCTCTTGTGAGGGCCATTAAGTGAGGCACCCTCACCTTCGGCCACTGGGACACAACAAAGAGGACATCCATTCCCTGAAGGGCCATGGTCCTAATTAGCTCGGGGAATCTGATGTCATAACAGATGATCACTCCGCACTTTACACCGTCGAGGGTAAAGAGAGAAATGTGGTCTCCTTTCTTAAAGAACTTATCCTCATCCATCGGGGAGAAGAGGTGGGTCTTGTCATAGGAGGCGACAAGCTCCCCAGTGCGGGAATAGACATAGCAAGTGTTTCTTACGTCATCCCCGTCGCTTCTCACAACAGAGCCTCCAACGATGTTTACATTGAGTTCCTTTGAAAGTGAGGAAAGGAGAGACTTGGTTCTCTCTCCTTCCTTATCTGAAAGGGCAAAAAGATTATCGTGGGGGAAGAAGCCAAGATTCCAAGTCTCCGGCAACACCACAGTGTCAGGAGCATTGTCCTTCACGGCCTTCCTGATAAGCTCTTCTGCTCTTCTATAGTTTTCCTCAGGGGAGGAAAACGCCATATTCATCTGTATTGACGATACTTTCATCAGAGTGCATTCCTCCTTATCTTTCCGCTGATAGTCTTAGGCAGCTCGTCTCTGAATACAACGACTCTTGGATACTTGTAAGGAGCTGTATGAGCCTTTACATAGTCCTGGATCTCTTTCTTCAGCTCTTCGGTCGGCTCTGTTCCCTTTGTAAGGACGATGGATGCCTTTACAACCTGGCCTCTTACAGGGTCCGGGCAAGCTGAGACGCCGCATTCGAGGACATAAGGGAGCTCCATGATGACGCTCTCAACCTCAAATGGTCCGATTCTGTATCCACTACTCTTGATGATGTCGTCGACTCTACCGACATAGAAGTAATAGCCGTCTTCGTCACGCCAAGCTGTGTCGCCTGTGTGATACAAACCATCATGCATGACTTCAGCTGTCTTCTCGCTGTCTTTGTAGTACTCAGTGAAGAGACCGACTGGGGAACCCTGGCTGATATCGACGACGATCTCTCCTGTCTCACCAGGTGCAACTTCAACGCCGTCTGGATCGACGATCTTTACCTTATATCCTGGGCTTGGCTTACCCATTGAACCAAGTTTGATCTTGCTTCCTCTGAGGTTACCGACAGTGAGTGTTGTCTCTGTCTGACCGAAGCCTTCCATGATCTCCAGTCCTGTTGCCTTCTCAAACTGCATTGCAACTTCTGGGTTCAAAGCTTCTCCGGCTGTTGTCATATGCTTTACAGAAGAGAAATCGTATCTGGAGAGGTCTTCCTTGATCATCATTCTCAGCATTGTAGGAGGAGCACAGAATGTTGTGATCTGATACTGGGCGAAGAGAGGAAGAAGATCGTGAGCCTGGAAGCGTTCGAAGTCGTAGACAAATACAGCGCCTTCACACATCCACTGACCATAGAGCTTACCCCAAAGAGACTTACCCCAACCTGTATCGGAGATAGTGAAGTGGAGGCCGTCTGGCTCACAGTTATGCCAGTATCTTGCTGTGATAAAGTGTCCAAGACCATAAGTGTGCTTATGCTCGACCATCTTAGGATTACCTGTTGTTCCTGAAGAGAAGAACATAAGAGCTGGATCATCACCGGATGGAGTGTCCGGAGTGCGTCTGAAGGAGCTCTTGAAGAAGCCATATTCGTTGTCGAAGTCTCTCCAGCCTTCCCTCTGGCCACCGACGAGGACCTTGAGGTTAAGAGTCGGACACTCGCTCTGGACTTTGTCAACGATCTCTGCGCAGTCTCCATCTGCTGTGCAGATGATGGCGCTGACGCCTGCTGCGTTGAATCTATAGACAAAGTCATGTTCTCTCAGCTGGTAAGTTGCAGGGATGGCGATGGCACCGATTTTGTGGAGGGCGACCATGGCAAACCAGAACTGGTAGTGGCGCTTAAGGACAAGCATTACCTTGTCTCCCTTCTTGATTCCAAGAGAGAGGAAGTAGTTGGCGCATCTTGCGCTCTGCTTCTTTATGTCAAGGAAGGTGAATCTTCTCTCGACCTTGTTCTTGTCCAGATGGATCATTGCAAGCTTCTCAGGATATTTCTCAGCAATAGCATCAACCACATCGAAACCGAAGTTAAAGGAGTCTGTGTTCTTGAACTCGATGCTCTGGAGTACTCCGTTCTCGTCTTCCTTGCAGTCGACAAACTTCTCTACGATAAGCTTTCTTGATGGAGGAAGTGGAGCGATGGATGTCTTCATAGAGTACTCTTCGCTGTCTTCGCCGTTCATGACCATGGCACAGAAGACACAGTCCTTTCCTTCTACAGCGATCATTCCATGAGGAGTTGATGAGTTGTAGTAGATGCTGTCGCCCTCATGCAGGACTTCCTTGTTGGCGCCGACCTGTACAAGAAGGGCACCGGAGAGGACCAAGTCGAACTCCTGACCAGAGTGCTTTGTGAGGTGGATTGGCTGATGCTGTAGTTCATCTGAGTATTCATATCTTACCCAATATGGCTCTGCAAGCTTGTTCTTGAACTTAGGAGCCATATTCATGATATCGATTCCAGCCTCTTTTGCTGTCTGCTGTCCCATACCCTTTCTTGTAACGGTATAAGAAGTAAGAGTTGATGAATGTCCCTCAAGAAGATCAGTAATATCGATTCCAAAGGCAAGAGCACATTTATGAATGAATGTGAAAGGAAGATCCACTTCTCCTGATTCATAAGCCTTATAGAGAGCGAGACTAACTTCTGTCTTCTCTGCCATCTCAGCTTCGGTGTACCCCATAATCTCCCTCATGTCGCAGATTCTTTCTGCTATTTCAAGGAGTTGGCCTTTTGCTGTTTCTGTCTTCATTTTTTCCTCCAAATAAAAAAAACTCGTCCCAAAAGTTATTTCCTTTTAGAAATACTTTGAGACGAGTCTTCATCTATAGTTAGATAATACCCGCGGTACCACTCAAATTGCGTTTCCACGCCACTCAGGCTCCATCAAGCCGTATGCATTAACGCAGCAATCACGGGAGGCCTCTACTCGCTTTCGCTTTCTGTCCTCCGGCTCGGAAGTGATAGGTATCAGGTCCCTTCGCAACCGGCTCACACCATACCCGGCTCGCTTTTGCTATCTTACCTGGCCGTCTTCGTCGCAGCCTTTAAAAAATCGTTGGACTTTACTTACCACAAAGGAAGAAGAAAGGTCAACACATAAAAAGAAGAAAAGTATGCAAATCCTGAAAGCGTTATCCAGATAACACAGTGTCAAAAGAGAACCCCATACACTTTTCATCTTTGTACATGTTTTTGATTAACTTAATTCTCGATTTTAATAATATTTCTTTACAGAAAAACAGCCGTAAAGCTTCCACCTTTCAAGGTGGAGGATGTAAGGCTGAAAAATGAATGCCTCAATTGTTATAAATAGTTATAAATGCTATAATAAATCATGGACAGACAGGTAAAGAATGAAGCCATAAAGACAACTCTGAAACAGACCAGAGATAGAAGAAAATCTCAGGTCCCTGTCTGCGTTGAGTTGAAGATAAAAACTCAAAAACTTAGCAAATCTGATTATGACAAGCTGCAACTGACATTCACAGAATGCAAGTGGCTGTACAACTACCTCCTCTCACTTGAGAAGGAGGAACTGATGAGCTTTGACACCAGGACAAGAGATATATTCTCCCTTGACAAAGACGGCAACAAAGTTGAGCGTAAT
>JALFYG010000092.1 GCA_022784805.1 Spirochaetales bacterium | reverse complement strand
AACATTATTTTTTCCTCCCCATCTTCTTTCCAAGTTTAAAGCCCTGGACAAGGTCAATGTGGGATGGACATGAGAAGGAGCAACATCCACACTCTTTACAGTCCATAAGACCCAAGGCCATAGCTTCGGCATAATTTCCATTCTTGATGTTTCTGAACATTCTGTTAGGCATGAGTCCCATCGGACAGTGCTGTACACACTTACCGCAGGATACGCAAGGGAATGTCTTTCCTGGTTTCTTGTCTGGAAGAGCCAAGAGTCCACCGCTTCCCTTTACCATAGGAACAGCCTCATCAGGAACATCGAAGCCCATCATAGGACCGCCGCTTACCAGCTCGTACACACCCTCTTTCATTCCACCGCAGTACTCAATGAGAGCTGAGAACGGGGTTCCGATAGGAGCCAAGATATTCTTTGGCTCGTTGATGCACTCGCCGCTTACTGTGATTCTTCTTTCAAAGAGAGGCTTATGGAACTTGACGGCCTCAAAGATAGCATAGGTCGTGGCTGTATTACATACGATACATCCGATATCCAAAGGAAGCTTTCCTGATGGAATCTCTCTGCCGGTGACAGCCTTCAAAAGCTGCTTTTCGTCACCCTGTGGATACTTCATGCAAAGTGGCTGGATCTCGATTGGATATCCCAGCTCTTTTGCTCTCTTATCAAGCTTTTCCACAGCATCCATCTTGTTCATTTCAACGCCGATGACGATTTTCTCAGGCTCGACAGCTTTGGCAGCAATCATTGCACCTTCCAAGAGGTCGTCTGTATTCTCAAGCATCAAACGATAGTCACAAGTAATGTATGGCTCACACTCCACACCGTTGATTACCAGATATTCAACCTTCTTTCCTGCAGGAACGGCGAATTTGACGCTGGTAGGGAATGTGGCACCGCCCATTCCTACGATTCCCATTTCCTTTACAAGGGCGAGAATCTCTTCCTTACTCTGGCTCTTCCAGTCATAAGGTGTTGTAAATGGATTCGGCTGTTCTTCATCGGGTTTGATCACTAGTGTGTCGGCGTTGGCTCCGGTAGCTAATCTGACCTTCCTTACATCCACGACGGTTCCTGATACAGGAGAATGAACGTCTGCAGAAATGAAGGATGAAGCCTTTCCAACAACTTCTCCCTTTTCGACTCTGTCCCCTTTTGCCTTCAATGGCGTAGCTGGGGCACCAAGATGCTGAGACATAGAGACATACAATTCACCAGGAATAGGAAGAATCTCGACTGCTTTATCTTTTGCAAGACGCTTCATATCATCAGGATGAACGCCGCCTCTTTTGAAAGTGGCTTTTTTTAACACAACTGACTCCTTTTTAGTCAAGTACCTTTAATTGTATGTCAAAATGCTATTCAACGCAAACTGGAAAGTTGTTTCTGATATATTAGTAGAATTAATAGTAACTATCTATAAATTCGAGAGTTATCATATTTCATCCATTCGCTAAATCTTTATTTTATTAAAAATGAGCCGTATCTTTGTATCTTTCTCTTATTTTTTTCGTGTGTTATGCTGAGAAAAATTCTAAATAAGGAGAAACGTCATGGACGGAGACCCCGGCAGTAGTAGCAAACATGTAGTATCCGTCTGGAACATTCTCTGACTTTGTCTGTTCCGACGGGTAGGAGGAACAGATGAAAAAGAAAAACACAGAGCTTTCAGCAAAGCTGAACAGCAAGACAACGATTTCACCGTTGGCATTAAAGAATGAACTTAATGCCCTTTCAAATGAAGACCTTTTTATCAGAATCTCCAATATGGATGAAGATGAAAGGAGGAAAGTCTGGACACTTTTGGATGATGATAAGTGTGCCAAAATCCTTGAGGATTCCGGTTCTCCCTTGGTGTGGTTCTTGGAAATGACAACCAAAAAGGAGAGCAACATCATCACAATAATGGACGAAGAAAAAGCCACGGATCTTCTCTCTACTTTGGACGAGGAGAAGAGAAGAATGATCATGGAGCTTTCTGGAAAGGACTTTCAGAAGAGACTTAGATACTCATCAGACGAAGTGGGCTCCATCATGTCTGATGACTTTATCATTCTGGACAGGAACACCACGGTAAAGGAAGCTTTTGAAACCATTAGGGAGGAAGCAGAGGGAAAAGACAACATAAGAACTGTCTTCCTCACTGAAGAAGATGGCGGCTTATATGGGGAAGTGGACCTCTTGGATATCCTTCGTAGTGAAGGAGAGACTCCCCTAGCCTTTGTTGCAACGACTTCTTTTCCTTATGTCTCTGCAAACGCAAAACTATCAAAGACCCTTGAATGGATCAAAGACTATAACCTTTCTTCCTTCCCTGTAATAGACGAAGAGGGAAAGACAATAGGCGCAGTAACCAGAAAGAGTCTCATGGATACTGTCGAGAGAGAGATGGAGGAGGACTACAGAAAGTTGGCTTCCGTAGGAGAAGACAATAACATGGGTGTCATTTCTTCCATGAAGGCCAGGCTTCCATGGCTCTTTGTCCTTCTTGGCCTGGGAATGCTGGTCTCTTCAGCAATCGGTTTCCTTTCTTCCCTTGCTGTGGGTCTGGTGATGGTATTCTCCTTCCAGTCCTTAATCCTGGATATGACAGGAAACTCAGGCACCCAGACCTTGGCTGTTGCAGTCAGAGCCCTCTCAGGAAGGGAGCTGAATACAAAAGAGAAGTTGGGAATGCTGAGAAAAGAATCAACAGCGGGGCTTCTTTCAGGACTTATATTGGGCTTAGGGGCATTGGCTGTCCTCTTTCCTTATATATATTTAAGAAGCGGTAACGGAGTGGCATATTCCATCCTTCTTTCCTTATGTATCGCCATCTCTCTTTTGTTGGCCATGACACTCTCCAATACAATCGGGGCCATCATTCCCCTTGTAATGGAAAAGATAGGAGTAGACCCAGCCGTGGCATCGGGACCACTTATTACAACTCTCAATGACCTATTGGGAGCCTTCTCCTATTATACTTTGGTATTTCTTGTGTTAAAAAAGCTGTTTCACTTTTAAAAAACAGAAAAATAGGTGTAGAAAACCTTTGTTGTTAGAGGTTAAAATTTCCTTAGCTTTGGCTAAATCTATAAGGAGAAAAGAATGGACGACGGTACTGGAAGTATAGTCAATTTAGGCGGTTCGGACAGCGAAGTGCCTCTGGGTATCCGTCGTATTCGACGGTTAGGCTAAGAGCGCGATCCGCCTCCAATTTCAACGGGAGGTGATGGACAATGGATCCAGAAATTCAGAGCGGCCAGCATCCAAACTATGCAGGCGAGCTTATTGAAATAATCAAGAGTAACATTTCACCTATGGCCCTGAAAGAGAAGGTCATGGGTTATCATGAAAACGATATTGCAGAAGCCATGGATCAGCTTACTCCTGATGATAGGGGAAAGCTTTATAGAATCCTTGACTCAAATACACTGGCAAATATCTTTGAATATACTGAGAATATCTCCACATATCTAAGTGAAATCAGTGTCAAAAAGAAGATTGCCGTCTTAAGTGACCTTGAAACAGACAAGGCCACAGAGTATCTCAAATCCCTTCCAAAGGGAGAGAGAACCACTCTCATTGAGTTCATGGATGATGACGCCAGAAAGGACATAGCACTTCTTGCTTCCTTTGATGAAGATGAAATCGGCTCCATCATGAGCACTAACTTCATTGAGATTAAGACAGGAACAAGCATCAAGGATGCAATGAAGGAGCTTATTGAGCAGGCTGCAGAGAACGACAACATTCAGACCTTGTATGTGGTTGACTCCAACGGTCTCTATTATGGCGCCATTGACCTTAAAGACCTCATCAGGGCAAGGGAAGGAAAGACCATAGACTCCATAGTCTCCACATCCTACCCATATGTCTACGCCCATGAGCTTATTGATGACACCATGAATAAGATCAAGGACTATGCAGAGGACTCCATCCCTGTCCTTGACCAGTCCAATAAGCTATTGGGTGTCATCACCAGCCAGGACATGGTGGAAGTAATCGACGACTCTATGAAAGACGACTACGCTAAGTTCGCTTCTCTCGGAGACGTGGAGGATTTGAACGAGACAGTAGGCCAAAGCTTGAAAAAGCGTCTTCCTTGGCTCACCATCCTCCTTTTCTTGGGTATGTTGGTTTCAACTGTCGTAGGCTTATTTGACTTCGTGGCCCAGCAGCTTTCCATTCTCATCGCATTCCAGTCCTTGGTACTTGGTATGACAGGTAACTCCGGTACCCAGTCATTGGCTGTAACCATCAGAGTCTTGACAGATGAGAATCTCACGACAAAAGACAAGCTTAAGCTTATGTGGAAGGAAACAAGAATCGGTCTTGGAGATGGTACCATATTGGGTCTCACCTCATTTATAGTCATCGGCCTCTATATTTATTTCTTCAAAGACAACAACCTTGTTTATGCTTTCAGCGTCTCAGGTTGTACGGCTATAGCTCTCCTTGTATCCATGACCATGTCCACAGCCATGGGCACCATCATTCCTATTTTCTTCAAGAAAATTGGTGTAGACCCTGCTGTAGCATCCGGTCCACTCATCACAACAGTGAACGACCTTGTGGCTGTCGTCACATATTATGGCCTGGCATACCTCCTGTTGATCAGATTAATGGGATTCGGTGGATAATATCTTCCCCACATTTTGACTCTTTAAAGCCTCTTAAGTTCAATCTTGAGGGGCTTTGGCATGAAAATAAAAGAAATAGTTGTTGCCACTTTTAAAGATTAAGGGAGAAAATTAAAAAGTGAACCGTGTTTTCGAGTTTCTATTTTCAAGAATAGGGAAAATCACCGTATTTGGGCTGGTGGGACGCTCAGGTACGGGGAAGAGCTATCACTCGAAACAAGTGGCCACAAAATACAAAATCAACTTGATTATCGATGACGGGCTGTTGATCAAAGGTGACAGAATCCTTGCGGGGCACTCAGCCAAGCAGGACCCAAACTTTATGGCTGCCGTCAAGACAGCTGTCTTTGACGACCAAGACCATAGGGACCAGATAGTCTCAGCACTATTAAAAGAGAAATATAAACGTATCCTCATCATCGGAACCAGCGAAAAGATGGTGGTCAAAATAGCTGCCCGTCTTGAACTCCCTGCCCCATCAAAGATCATTCATATCGAGGATGTAGCAAGTCCTGAAGACATAGAAACCGCCATGCATATCAGGTTCACTGAGGGTAAGCACGTCATTCCTGTGCCATCCATTGAGATCACACGCTCTGCGCCTCAGATAGTCTTCGACTCCATCAGGG